>JABDPP010000056.1 GCA_013042765.1 Litoreibacter sp. | reverse complement strand
TTACCGGTCAGAACAGATCGGTATGCCTGTAGAGGCGGCACAAGCGCTGCCTTAACAGAATCGGATTTTGCCATGCTCCGCGATATTTACGGCCAGACCACTTCACTGCAAAAGCTCACGACATTGGAGGACTGGAACGCAACGCTGGAGGCCTTTATGGCGCATGCGGCGGTCACGCCGGAGCACCTGGCCCGAACGCTGGCGGCGGAACCTGATTTTGCATTGGGCCATGCGGTCAAGGGGCTGTTCTACCTGCTTTTGGGTCGGCGCGAACTGGTGGAGACCGCACGGGAAGGCCATCTGGCCGCCAAGAGCGCCGCACAGCGCTGCCCGGTTTCAGATCGTGAACGCGGTTTCATCGATGCACTGGGCGCGTGGCTGGGCGGACAACCGAGTGCGGCCATTGCGAGGCTTGAAGAGGTTCTGACGGCCAATCCCGCCGATACGCTGGCGATGAAGCTGAGCCATGCGATCCGGTTCGTGCTGGGCGACGGCGCGGGCATGCTGCGTTCGGTCGAAGCGGTGATGCCTGCCTATGCGCCTGATCATGCGGGTCTGGGCTACCTGATGGGATGCCATGCCTTTGCGCTGGAGGAGAATGGCGATTTTGCCCATGCGCGGTTTGTCGGCCGGCAGGGGCTTGCCCTGAGACCTGACGATGCCTGGGGGCTGCATGCTGTGGCCCATGTCTATGACATGACCGGAGACGCCGCCGGCGGCCTCGACTGGCTGGAAGGGCGCGAGGGCGCCTGGGCGCATTGCAACAATTTCCGCTATCACGTGTGGTGGCACAAGGCGCTGATGCATCTCGACCTTGGTCAGCATCGGGACGTGCTGGCGCTTTATGATCACGAGATCCGGCAGGACAAGACCGACGATTACCGCGATATCTCGAACGCGACCTCGCTTCTGTCCCGCCTTGAGCTGGACGGCGTCGATGTGGGCCCACGCTGGGAAGAGCTGGCCGAAATTTCCGCCAACCGCACCGAGGACGGCTGCCTGATCTTTGCCGATCTGCACTACCTGTTGGGCCTGATCGGCGGGGGCCGCGACGCGGCCGTAAAGACGCTGATGGACCGGATCTACCGCGATGCGCAGCGCGGCAGCAACGAAATGGACGGCCGTATGGCCCGCCCGGGACTGAGTGCGGCCGCGGGGCTCGAGGCGTTCGGGGACGGCGATTACAAGACCGCGTTTCTCAACCTCGCCCATGCCCGCCACTCGATGCAGCGGATCGGCGGCAGCCATGCCCAGCGGGATGTGTTCGAGCGCCTGACCATCGACAGCGGCATCCGCGCGGGGCTTCTGAGCGAGGCGGAACTGATCCTGCGCGACCGGATGGCCCGGCGGGGTGGTCGCGAGGATGGCTATTGCGCAGCGCGCTTCGAGATGATCGCCAACGCACAGGCCACGGCGGCGCGAAACGATCACCTTGCCGCCGAATGAAGGTGCTGAAATAAGATGACGATGACCACGATCTCTCCGGGGGACAGTGACCTGACCAATTCCGGCTCCTCCGCTTCCAAGGCATCTGCGGCGATTCCGGCGAGCAAACGAGATCCGCGGCTCGATTTCTATCGGGGCATCGCGATGTTCATCATCCTTTTTGCCCATACGCCGGGAAATTTCTTCACCAGCTGGATCCCGGCGCGCTGGGGCTTTTCGGACGCGACCGAGATTTTCGTATTCTGTTCGGGAATGGCGTCAGCCATTGCGTTCGGGCGGACCTTCGACCGCGCCGGATGGACGCTCGGCACGGCGCGTGTGTGCTACCGGGTCTGGCAGGTTTACTGGGCTCATATCGCGATGTTTTTCACGATCGCGATGATGCTGTCCTTCTGGGATTCTACGGGGTTGTTTGACAAGAATTACACCAATTCCCTCAATCTCGTGCCGTTCTTTAAGGATGCGGGGCAGAACATGATCGGGCTGTTCACGCTCACCTATGTGCCGAATTATTTCGACATCCTGCCGATGTATCTGGCGATCTTAGTGATGATGCCGTTGGTCATGGCGCTGAGCCGGATCAGCATTCCCCTGACATTCGCGGTGATCGCCACAATCTGGCTTTTCGCCCAGAGCCGGCTACTGGCCGGGCTTGGCGTGGAGCACATGGCGCTGAACTTCCCAGCCGAGCCGTGGTCGGCGCGGGAGTGGTTTTTCAACCCGTTCGGCTGGCAGCTGATCTTCTTTACCGGTTTTGCCTTCATGCGCGGCTGGATCCCCGCGCCGCCGGTCGCAGGTTGGCTGATCGCGTTCGCCGCAGTGATCGTTATGGCCAATATTCCGCTGTCCAATATCGGCATTCGAGAGTTTGGTTTCCGCTGGGCACTGGAATGGCGGATCGAAAACAAAGGCTGGATTAACAAGTCCGATTTCGGGATCTTGCGT
Source organism: Litoreibacter sp. (assembly GCA_013042765.1). Taxonomy (GTDB): domain Bacteria; phylum Pseudomonadota; class Alphaproteobacteria; order Rhodobacterales; family Rhodobacteraceae; genus Litoreibacter. The sequence goes on along the minus strand of JABDPP010000056.1, from coordinate 9,055 downwards.
TACGTGCATTTTCTGGCGCTGGCCTATCTGGCTTGGGTCGTGGCCGGGCAGGGCGGGCACCGTCTGATCGCCTCGGGTGCCGGCCTTGGCGCGCGGGTCTGGGACCGGATCGTGACCGTGGTTATGAAGGTCGGTCAGCAGTCGCTGGCGGTGTTCGTGTTCTCGATGGTGTTTGCGCGGATCGCGGGGTTCACGCTTGATCAGATCGGCCGCTCGACGCTCAAGACCTCGCTGGTCAACTTCGTCGGCATCGCGGCGTTGATCGCGGTCGCCTATTTCGTGGCATGGATCAAGACCCACCCTTGGCGGGTGCACAAATCCGGGCCCGGGGCGGCATGAGCCTCTCGCGCCGCAGCTTCCTGACGCTTCTGTCGGCTGCCGCCGCGATGGCCGGACAGGGGGCGTATGCGATGCCCATGTTCAAAGGGGAAGACCGGCCGTTTTCGAAGGATTGGCTCAGGGCAGAGGCCGCGCGGCGCGCGAAATCCCCCTACAGCCCGATGCCGCAGGTCCCGCAGTCATGGCGCGATCTGAGTTATGATCAGTACAAGTCGATCTGGTTCAACTCCCAGAAGGGGCTCTGGACGGGAGAGGCGCGTCCCTTTCAGGTCGATTTTTTCCATCCCGGGCTGTATTTTCCCCGGCCGGTGGAGATCAGCATCGTTGAGGGCGGGCGGGCTCGCGTCCTGGGGTTCGATCTGAGTCTCTTCGACAAGACGGACAAGTTTCCCGACCTGCCGGTGGATGACACGATGGGCTATTCGGGGTTCCGGTTGCGCTCCGAGCTGCGCAAAGCCGGGATTTTCGAGGAGTTCGCCGTGTTTCAGGGCGCGAGCTATTTTCGCGCCATCGGCACCGGCCAGAGTTACGGCCTCTCGGCGCGCGGTCTGACCCTGAGTACCGGCGAGGCTGACGGCGAGGAATTCCCCGATTTCACCCATTTCTGGATGGAGGCGCCGGAACCCGGCGACAAGACCATGCGTGTGCATGCGCTGCTCGACAGCCCTTCGGTGACCGGTGCCTATCATTTCGAGATCACGCCGGGCGCTGCGACGCGCATGCAGGTGACGGCGACGCTGTTTCCGCGGGTGGAGCTGGGGCATGTGGGCATTGCGCCCCTGACTTCGATGTTCCTGTTTGACGAGACCAACCGCAGTCGCTTTGACGATTTCCGCCCTGCGGTGCATGACAGCGACGGGCTCCTGATCTGGAACGGCGCGGGGGAACTGCTCTGGCGACCGCTGGCCAATCCTGCACGCCTGCAGGTTTCCAGTTTTGTCGATGAAGGGCCGCGGGGGTTCGGACTGATGCAGCGGACACGGCGGGCCGAGGATTTTGCCGATCTGGAGGCGCATTACCACAAGCGTCCGTCGCTCTGGATCACGCCCGGGGAAAATTGGGGCAAAGGCAGCGTGACGCTGGTGGAGATCCCGTCGGACCGGGAGATCTATGACAACATGGTGGCCTATTGGCGCCCGCGAGAGCCTCTGCCCGCGGGCACGGCCCATGAGATGAGCTACGAGATGGCATGGGGCGGTGAACCGCCGCGCCCGCGTGACGTGGCCGGGGTTCTCAACACCCGCATGGGCAAGGGGTTCGACCAAGAAAAGAACGTGGTGACGATCGATTTCGACGATCACCCCGCCTTCGCTGAGGATCTGGAGGGGATCACCCGTTTCGTCAGTGTCAACCGCGGCACCGTGTCCAAACCGATCCTGCAGCGCAATCCGGGCACGGGCGGCGTGCGGCTGGCCTTCAGTTTCGATCCGGGCGAGGCACCTGCGGTCGAGATGCGTGCGCAGCTGACACGGGACGGTCGTTCGCTGACGGAAGTCTGGCTTTACCGGTGGACGGCATGAGGCGGCTGGGGCTCATAAAGGCTGAACCGATGATGCCGCCGGAAAGCCTACTGGCCCGCCCGATCCAGGATTTTCGCGTGGCGTATCGTGATGCGCAGGCTCCTTCGCTGGCCGCCAACGTCGAGACACCGGGCTGGCGCTGGGCGACCTTCCTGCCGGCGGTTCTGACCACGCTTGGCCTGATTGCGGCGTTCACAGATTGGTTTGCCATGGACGGGCTGACCCTTTTCGAGGGGCTCCTGATTGGTCTTGTCGCGGTGACGTTCTTCTGGATTTCGCTGTCTGTCAGCACCGTGATGGTGGGTGTCGTAAACCTTGTGCGCAAGCCTGCGAGGACAGACTCCACAGTGTCTTCGCCGATTTCCGTGGCGCTGCTTGTACCGGTCTACAACGAAGCGCCTGCCGATGTGTTCGGCAATGCCTGTGCGATGCTCGAAGACCTCGATCGGCGCGAACAGCCGCACGCGTTCACCCTGTTCATCCTTTCGGACACACGCGACGAGGCGATTGCTGCAGAGGAGTTGCGCGCCTATGCCAGCCTGCGCGCGCGGCTGCCCGAGCGCATTCGACTGCATTACCGCCGGCGGCCTGACAATACCGACCGCAAGGTGGGAAATCTTGCCAATTGGGTCGAACGCTGGGGCGGTGGTTATGACGCCATGCTGGTGCTCGATGCCGACAGCCTGATGAGCGGATCAGCGATCCTCGCGCTGAGTGACGAGCTTGCCGCCGATCCCTCGGCGGGGCTGATCCAGTCCTTCCCGCGGCTTTTCGGGGCCGAGACGCTGTTCGGGCGGATCCAGCAGTTCTCCAGCACGATCTACGGCACGCCCTTGGCCGAAGGGTTGGCGCGCTGGGCCGACCGCGAGGGCAATTACTGGGGTCATAACGCGATCATCCGCACGGCGGCCTTTGCCTCCTGCGCGGGCCTGCCACGGCTCAATACGCTGCGCTCCAAGGACATGTTGATCCTGAGCCATGATTTCGTCGAGGCCGGCTTGCTTCGGCGCGCCGGCTGGGCGGTGCGCTTCCTGCCGCGGATCGAGGGCAGTTACGAGGAAACACCGGCGACGCTGATCGACTACGTGCGCCGCGACCGGCGCTGGTGTCAGGGCAATCTTCAGCACCTGAATATTCTCGGCTCGAAAGGCTTTCACCCGATTACGCGGTTTCACCTGTTTCACGGGGCCATGAGCTACCTGCTGTCGCCGGCGTGGTTCGTCCTGTTGACCGCATGGGCCTTGATCGGCGCAGGTCAGGAGAGCAACGTGATCCGCTATTTCTCCGGTGTCAATCCGCAGGTGTCCTGGCCCGAATTGCCCCATGTCTCCAATTTCATGATCCTGCTGTTCATGTACGGGATGCTTCTGGCCCCGAAAGTTCTGAGCGCGACAGCACTTGGCCGCGCGGGGCACCGGTTGCGTGATCTGGGCGGGGCGGGGCAGTTCCTGCTGTCGTTCCTGACCGAGATCGTGGCCTCGGTCGCGTATGCGCCGATTCTGATGGTTCAGCAGAGCATCGCGGTCGGCCGCAGCCTGATCGGCAAGCGCGAGATCTGGGCACCGCAGCCCCGCAGGGCCGGTAAATACGGTCTTGGGACGCTGATGCGGTTCCACGCGCTTGAAACGGTGATTGGTGCGGGGCTGGTGGCGGGTATGGCGCAGGGTCTGGTAACCCTCTGGCTGATCCCTATCGCGCTCAGCCTTGCCTTGGCGGTGCCGCTCTCGGCCCTGAGCGGGCTACGCCTGACACGTTTCGCATGGACCGCGCGGCAGATGGGAACGGCAGAAGTGTTCAACGCCCCCGAGATCATCCGCGCGGCGCAGACCGAGCGCCACCGGATGCGCAGGGTTCTGGATGCCGAAGAGGCGATCGCGGCGGAGTAGGGCTTCGTCCCACCTCAATCCAAGGCTTCGAACCAGTCCATGACCATGCTTGACCAGCCTTTGGGGATTGAATGGGCGCCGTCATGCAGGGCAAATTCCAGCGCGCCATCGTTGCAGGTTTCCCATTTACGCCGCCAGAACGGGCCATCGGTCTCGAAGCTGTCGGCGCGCATGCCGTCACAGCCATTCTCCGCCCGCCAGATTTGCAGCGTGACGAAAATATCGCCCTGATAGACGAAGCCATCGCGCAGGGGGCGGCCTTCCAACGGAACGGTCTTGTCGCGCCAGCCATGGGTGTGGAGCAGGTTGACCGGTCCCGCACAGTCTTCGGGATGCGGTCGCCAGAAACCGCCGGCAACCGGGGCGTAGGCACGGGCCAGTGTCGGATCGGCGCAGGCGAGGTAACTGGCGGTCGAACCGCCAATGGAGAATCCGCCCAGCAGGACCTGATCGGGGTCTATCCCGAACCGGGCCTCGGCATCGGCGATCACTTCGCGGACAAAGTTCAACTCGTCGCGTTTCTCTCCCCAGACGGGATGAAAATACCAGCCGGTCCTGAACCGGCCCTCGCGTTCCATTCCGTTGGGGCCAATCACCGCGTAGCCGCGTTCCAGGAACGGGTCGGCTTGTCTGAGAATGCCTTTGCCGGTGCCGCCGGCGCCGTGAAGAAAGACGAGAGCAGGGAGCTTTCGGCCGCCGTGATCTTCGGGCAGCACCGCATGATAGCTGCCCTGAGGCGTCTCGCAGGGATCCGCATCGCCATTGCACCCGGCCAGCGCGCCTGCGCCTGGCGCAAATGCAAAGGCAGCGGCGAGCCCAAGTGCCCGGATCATGTGCCGCGATCCGCTGGCGCCACGGGGCTGCGGTCGAGCGGCAGGCCGCGTCTGAGCCAGCCCGGCCCCGCGCCTGAACCGAACATGCCTTCCGGCACGTCGATGATCTGCGTGAACCCCGCTGCGGCAAGCAGGTTCGACATGCGCGCAGAGCGGACGCCACGGGCGCATATCAGGGCCACGGGTTGCGCCCTGTCGCCGTCCACGATCTGGTCGAGGGCTGCGATGAAATCCTTGCGGCGCATATCGAGCCGCACTGCACCTTCACCCGATCCAGTCTGCGCCCATTCCTCTGGACGACGGATATCGATCAGGGTAATTTCCCCGGCGAGGCTTTGGGAATGGGCCATGGCCGGATCGATGGCGGTGGCCCGGGTTTCTTCCGTGAGCCAGTCGTAAAACAGGTTCCGCCCGCCGCCTGCAGCTATCGCTGCTCCACCTGCAACCAGCACGATGCCGGCAGTCAGGATCCGGCGACGGGTGAAGACGGACCGCGTCATCTCAGCTCGCTGCCCCTGTGGCGTAGCGCGTAACGATGCTTCGGATTTCCGAGGTTGGCAGGACGGGTGGCAGGAGGGTCAGGACCTCGCCCTCGCCGCTCAGCAGGTAGAGAAAACTGCCATGGGAGAAGACCGGGCCGAATTCGGGATCGGTGAACAGCTCCTCGCGGGTGACCGAGAAGGCGTCATAGGCCGCCTGTAGCGCACGTTCGGATCCGGTCAGCCCGACGAAATCCGGATGGTGTTCGCGCAAGGCGGATCCGATCGTCTCCGACGTGTCGCGTTTGGGGTCCACGGTGATCATGACGGGGTGCAGGGTGATCCCATCGCCCGCCAGTTCGTCCGTGACCTCGGCCATCAGCGGCAGCGCGGCCGAGCAGATCTGCTGGCAATTGGCATAGCCGAAGAACAGAAGCTGGAGCTGACCGTCGGGATCGACCTGCGTGCGCGGACTGCCGTGCTGGTCCACAAGTTCGAACGCGCCGCCGATCTTGAAGGGCAGGGCGGTGTCGGGCTCGGATGCAGTTGACGCAGAGGCCACAACCGTCAGGGCACAGCTCAGGAGAACGGCGCGGATCATTCGAACAGTTCCTTGATCAGGGCGGCATCGGCCTCTTCCCCCAAACCGGTATAGCCGCTTTCCGCGATATAGGCGCTCACGCGCGGATCACGTCGGAACCACGGGCCTTTGCCCTTTGCCTCGGGGTGTTTCTTGGCCCAGTCCTTGGTCCAGCGGTTGGCTTTCACCCAGTCCTCGGATCCCATCGTGCGGATCTTCTGGACCAGATAGATGTTCTTGGCCGCGAGATCGGGATCCTCGATCATCAGCCCGTCCACTTCTACGTCCTGCCCGCAGAATGGGCGCAGTTCAACGGCCGCGCCGGTGAAGGCGGGTTGCGAATTCTTGTTAGGGTAGACCAATACGCCATCCGCGCTGCGCAAAAGGCCCAGTTGGCGGCGACCGTCACCGCAATTGTCGGGGCAATCGCCGGTGATCGTGCACAGGATATCAACCACCTGCGCCTCGAAACGTGCGGGCACTTCGGCGTAGAGGTTCCAGGTCTTGGCCTCCGATCCTTCGGAGAAATCCTGAGCGGCAAGTGGCGAGGCGAGGCAGAAGAGCAGGGCGAGAAAACGTTTCATCATCTGGCCCTCACTGCTTGGGTTTCGGGATCGCGAAGCCCGGCACGACGCCGTAATCCTCGTGATTGTGATTGGTGATGCCGTGGTCTGTCACCACCTTCTCGACGACGAGGTAGTTCAGCCCGTCGCGCTTGTAGAGCATGCCGTCGGCGGTGATCTCATGACTGGCGAGGCTCAATTGCGTGTCACCGCTGGCGGAGGCGTCATCGCCTTCGATCTTGAGCACCATGTAGACCTGCCCGTCGTCGCCCAGCAGCCCGACCGGAATGCCGCCCGCCGAGCACCACATGGCGCAGGTGTGATGGGCTGTGCCCACCACCGCGTCGGGGCCGCCCATAACGCCGGAGTAATAGCACCACGTGTCGATGATTTCACCACGGATCTGGACGCGCTCGCCCTCGGCCGCGAGGCTTGGCGTGGCGAGGGTCAAGGCCAGCGCGGCAAGTAGAGAGGTCGGTCCTGGTCGCATATCGGGCTCCGTTGCTGTGTCGCGGAAATGGTAAGCGTCGCGATTCTGCTGTCACGTTAGCAAATCACGGGTAAGTTTCCGCATCACAACTTGGTCAGGGCCCCGCACTCGCTTGGCCGTTGATCGGTGCGCAGCCGCGGGTTGAGTCTAGCGTGGGACCCGGGGCAGGGCGTTGATCAGCTCTGGCACGGTATGGACCACGCGAAACAGATCCTTGAGCGAGGCATCGGCAAACCCATCGTCCACGATCTGGTCGACAAGCGCCACAAGTGTGTCCCAATAGCCGTCGATATTGAGGATGAAGATCGGCTTGGCGTGCAGGTCGAGCTGCGCCCATGTGAGGACCTCGAAAAACTCGTCCAGCGAACCTGCGCCACCCGGCAGCACCACGATCGCGTCGGAGTTCATGAACATGACCTTCTTGCGCTCATGCATGTTCTCGGTGACGACAAATGTCCGAAGGTCGCGCTTGCCGACCTCCCGGTCAAAAAGGTGCACGGGAATGACACCGAAGACCTCACCGCCGGCGTCCTGACAGCTGCGAGCGACCGTGCCCATTAGCCCGACATCACCGGCGCCGTAGACCAGTCGCATCCCTTCTTTCGCGATCGCGTTTCCAAGATCTTCGGCCGCTGCCTTGTAGGATCCGTTTTTGCCAAATCGAGAACCACAAAAGACACATACTGATGACATCGTGACCCCCTTTAGACCCATGTTTTGCCTTGTGATAACGACGCTGATAGGATCATACAAGCAGGGTGTTTGCATCGCGCAAACCGGGGAAAAGGAAAGACGAATGGCCGGTTGGTCGCAATTGGGTGTACGCGGTCCGGGCGCGGTGACTTTGGGTATCGTCGCGGGGGTCCTGATCGCCGCTGTGGTCCTGTATCTTTTGCCGCCGGAGGTGATGGTCGAAGACGAGGCCATCCCCGAGCAGGTTGCGCGCGAAACGCCGGCAACTCCTGCGCCCGCCGAGAGCGCCGCGCAGGCGCCTGAGCCTGCGGACAGCGCGCCGGTGGCTCAGTCCCAGACGCAGGAACAGACGCAGACGCAGGCCCAAGCACAGGCCGAGGCATCCGGAGAAAGCGCAGAAGTTTCTCATGTCCAGGAAGCTCCTACAGCGCCGGAGCCCGTGGCCCCGAGACCAGAGGCGCCATCCTTTGACGTCGTGCGGATTGAGGCGAGCGGCCTGACCGTCATTTCCGGAGCGGCGCCGCGCGGCAGCTCTGTCGAGATCCTTGTGGATGGGGAGGCCGTAGCGCGTGTTACGGCGGATGCGTCGGGCAAGTACGTGGTGATCGTCGAGCTGGGCCAATCTGCGGATCCACGTAGCCTTGGCCTGTCTGCCGTGATGCCCGATGGGCAGCGTCTGGCGTCGAGCGGGACAGTGCTGATCGCGCCCAACGCGTCAATCGAGATTGCACAGGCCGCCCCAACGGAGTCCACGACGGCACCAGCAGAGACATCCCAAGAGCCTGCGGAGACGGCGCAAACTGCAGAGCTTGTCGCACCTGCCGCTGATGCCCCCGCGTCTGATCCGGCCAAGGTCACGGATGAGAACGAGCTCGCAGGAACGGCCGCGCCGACACGGGAAGCGACCCTCAACGAGGAGGTTGATGCCACTGAGCCATCACAGGAGCCATCCGAGCCCGACGCGCCGGCACTGGTTCTTGCCGATGACACCGGTGTCGAGGTGCTGCAACCTGCGCCGCAGCCGCTGGTTCCGGGAACCGATCGCAACCTGGCGCCGGTGGCAAATGTGGTGATCGACACGATCACCTATGATCGCGCAGGCGAGGTGGCGCTGTCAGGGCGTGGCAGCAGCGAAGGTTTTGTACGTGTCTATATCGATGGTCAGCCGGTTCAGACCACGCCAATCTCTCCTGACGGTACGTGGGAAACCGCGCTGCCGGATGTCGATGCCGGGATCTACCAGTTGCGTGTGGATGAAGTTGCGTCCGATGGCTCCGTGACATCGCGGGTCGAAACCCCGTTCCAGCGTGAGCAGACGGAAGTGGTCTCTGAGACCGTCAAGGCCGTTACGGTTCAACCGGGCTTCACGCTCTGGGCAATCGCGAAAGGGCGCTACGGCAAGGGCGAGCAATATGTCCGCGTTTACGAGGCCAATCGCGACCTGATCCGCGACCCGGACCTGATCTATCCGGGACAGGTTTTCACGTTGCCGGATCAGTGAGGAATTTCTGTTCCTGCTGATGCTGGTCAAATCGGCTTTGTCACCTTAGGTAAAAGGTATCAGCCAAGGAATTCCGGACCTTATGCCTCCCACCCCTGTCAGTGATGCCCGCCTCAATGCGGATTTGCGCCAGAGCGGCTTTCGCACCGTGCGCCGGGTGGTGCCCTATCT
>JABDPP010000053.1 GCA_013042765.1 Litoreibacter sp. | reverse complement strand
CGTGTTAAGCGCGCCGTCCCCGGTCAATCCGAACGAACTGCCGTACCCGCTGCGCGTCATGCGTGTGCAACTCGCGCCGCTGCAAAAACAGGCTTTCCTTGTGAGGTTTCTTCGCGCGGGCAATCTCACAGAATTTCGAAACCACACTACTCTTGAGCTTCTTTGGTTTGTCGATGATGTGTTTCATTCCACTTTCCTCCTGTCCTCTCAGTATAGCACTTTTCGCAGTGCTTTGCTGATCGAGGTCAAACAGGGGACGCCCTTCACTCCTTCAACTCGATCTCCAGTTTCACATCCCCATACCAATCGGCTGCAGCGCGAATGTCCTGATCCGACATCTCCAACGCAATCTCAGTCATGATCTCGTGGACACGTTTTCCGGACCTGAACGCCTTGAGTTGCGTGTCGATGTAGATGTTGGTCTCTCCGGCAAGGTTGGGCGCATCTTCCACCAACGCGATCCCGTCTGCCCCGTGGCAGGCCACACAGGCCTCTGGCGCCATCTCAGGGTCTGCGGTCAGGCGCGCCGTAGCGCCATGCCTTGCATACCATGCAGCAAGATCCGCGATCTGCTGGTCCTTCAGGCCCCGCGCCACAACGCTCATCATTTCGTGGTTTCTTGTGCCCTCCCGAAAAGCGATCAGTTGCCCCGCAAGATAACTTGCAGGCTCTCCGCCGATATGTGGCGCGATGGGGATTCTCGCGTAGCCATCAAGACCGTGACAAGCCCGGCACTGCCCGGCAAGTTTGCGGCCTTTGGCAGGATCCCCCTCGGGAAGATCCGCGGCAGCGACGCTCCCGGCGAGGAAAACCCCGCCGAGAGTCGTGAGCAAAGCTCTCCTCATTCGCCGTAGCTGATGCGGTATAGCGCACCGGCCAGATCATCAGAGACCAGGATTGACCCATCCTTCAGGTTGGCCACGTCGACAGGACGGCCGAGATACTCGCCATTCTCATCAATCCAGCCTTCCGCGAAGGGTTCAGTCCGGGCGTTCCCCTCATCGTCGATGAAGGTCACCATGACGCGTGCGCCAACAGGCGTGGTACGGTTCCATGATCCATGCTGCGCGGAGAAGATCGCATTCTTGTACTCCCCCGGGAACATGTTGCCCGTGTAGAAGGACATGCCAAGATCCGCGGCATGTGCGATCGTTTCAACCGCGGGCATCACGACCTCCACCGGCACTTCCATTTTGTCATAGCCATGATCGGGAACGCGGACGGATCCGCCACCATACCAAGGTGCTCCAAAATGCTGACCTGCGGCGGTCTGGTGATTGATCTCACCGGGCGGAATGTCGTCACCCATACCGTCCACCTGGTTGTCGGTCCACCAAAGCTCACCAGTTTCCGGATGGAAATCATGCCCGACAGAGTTCCGAACACCGTAGGTATAAACCTCGCGCCCGGTGCCGTCCGTGTTCATGCGGATGATGCCACCAATGCCCCACTTGTCATACTTGTCGAGCTTTTCAGGCGGGGCCACGTTGAACGGTTGTCCCAGCGAGATGTAGATCTTCCCATCCGGCCCGATCTTACACACACGCGCGGTGTGGTTGAAGGACTCCTCTTCCTGCGGGATCAACTCGCCCTTGGCGACAAGGTTGAAGGCTGCCACGTCCGGGCTTTCGTAGAAGAACTCTGCAGCAGGGAACAACAGAACCCTGTTCTGCTCCGCGATATAGAGGAAGCCATCCCTCGAGAAGCACGGCCCGTTCGGAATCGAGAAGGTCAGCGACGGCGCAAAATCCTTAACCTCGTCCGCGACGCGGTCCTTGTTGCGGTCCGTCACGGACCAGACCTTGTCCTTTCGGGTTCCGACAAAGGTGACGATCCCTTGCGGACCAACGGCCATGTGGCGCGCATCCGGCACCACGGCATAGAGCTCGATCTTGAAGCCGTCGGGCATCGTGATGCGCTCAAGCGTCTTCTTGATCCCCTCCGCATAGTTGCCGCCCTGTTCGATAAATGTGAACTCGGTCACACCCGTCGTTTGAAAGTTCGACAGTTTATCCAGGTTGTCCGGGACATTCGCGCTTTGCGCGAGAGCCGCTCCTGAAAACAGCGAAAGTGATGCGACTGTGGCTAGTAGATATCTCATTCTAAACCTCCCAAGTCTGAAAAGATTTGGGAAGTAGATTAGGCAGCCCGACTTGTTTCAAGGTTGACAGGGGCGTGTTTTGGAGTCCCTCCGGATTCGATTGCACCTTCGGCAAAAATCCGCCGGCTGAGAATTTATCCCTGCGGCGTCATCGCTTTACGCCCCTTGGTCCGCTCCAAGCCGAGCCTTCTTTCGCGCCAGTTGATCAGCACACCAGCTGCCACGATCAGGACAATTCCGATCAGCATCATTGCTGTCGGCACTTCGTCAAAGACCACGTACCCGATGCCCAGCGCCATCAGGATGGAGGCGTATTCGAAAGGAGCCACCACCGAGGCGTCTGCGTTCCGATAACTGGTAGTCAGGAAGATCTGACCAACGCCACCGACGAGCCCGGCGGAGATCAGCATGACCGCATCGTTGAATGTGGGGACCACCCAGCCAAACGGAATGGTCAGCAAGGACAGGCTGGAGGCCGTCACCGAAAACCAGAACACGATCGCGGAAGTCTGCTCGGACTGCACGAGTTTTCGCACGAAGACATGCGCCAATGCCGCAAAGGTGGCCGAGGCCAGCGCCACCACCGCCCCGAGCGCCAGAGCCGCATCGAGCGAACCACCGGAGAAGGCGGTCAGGTGCGGCCACATGATGACCAGAACGCCAACCAGCCCCAGAATAACCGCGGTCATCCGAAAAACGCGCACGTTCTCGCCGAGAAACATCGCCGCAAACACGACCACGAGAACGGGCTGGGCGTATTGAATGGCCTTGACCTCGGAGAGGGGCAGAAGCCCAAGCGCGGCGAAGCTGAGGCCCATGGCCGTGGAGCCTACCAATCCGCGCCAGAAATGCCCGGTCGGGTTCTTGGTTTTCAGACCCGTGCGCAACTGCCCCTGAAAGGCGATCCATGCCAAAATGACGGGGATTGCGAAGAACGCGCGAAAGAACACAGCCTCTCCCGGAGGCACCCGTGCAGAGGCAGCCTTGATCAGACTAGCCATGACGATGAACATCGTCACAGCCCCAAGTTTAAAGAGAATGGCGCGGGCCACAGGGCTCATAGCAACGTCCGTTCAACCGCCCAGTAGCCGCCTATCAAGGCAATCACGATGGAGCAGGGAATTGCGATCCGCGCCCGGTACCACGGCTCACGACCAAACCAGAAACCGACCAGCAGGAAGGCTGCAAGGATGACGGCAAGCTGACCGACCTCGACCCCGACATTGAACCCGATCAAACCGGCAATGAACCGGCCCGGAGCAAGGCCGAACTCTCCCAGCACGCTGGCAAAGCCCAGGCCGTGAAGCAGCCCGAACAGGAAGATCACGAAAGGCCGCCACGGGGTGATCCGCCTGACAAAGATATTCTCGACCGCGACATAGACGATCGAGGCGGCGATCAAAGGCTCAACGATGGCGGGAGATACCGTAACCAGCCCGAGACTCGCCATGGCCAGCGTGATCGTGTGAGCGGCGGTAAAAGCAGTCACCTGTACCAGAAGCGGGCGCATCTGAACCGACAGGAAAAACAGGCCTAGTACGAAGAGGATGTGATCGAGCCCCTTGGGCACGATGTGATCGAAGCCCACGAAAATATACCGCACGAAGACAGCCAGACCGCTTTCCGTAACGGCCCCGGAACGCGGCAGCGGTTCGCTCAACTCGCCGCCTTCAAGATAACCAGCATAGGCGTCGTCACCAGCACCCGCCTGCCGCACGATCAGCGGGCCGTTCGCCGCAGCCCAGCCAACGCGGACAGGGCGCCCATCTTCAGGCAATGTGGCGCTGAGGGAAACGAGGGTGTCGCGCGGCAGTTCAAGATCACCGGGGTCCTCGACACGGACCGTCTCCAATTCAAGAAGAATATCCGCTTCACCGGTTCTGACAAAAAGTGTTTGTCGAAGGTCCGGCCAGACGGCTTGAAACCGGGCCGTCAGATCCTCGGGCGGAAGGTTCCGCAAACGGTCATATTC
>JABDPP010000046.1 GCA_013042765.1 Litoreibacter sp. | reverse complement strand
GTTCCAGCATCACAATGCGGCCCTTGCTCACGCCCGCCTCCAGCAGCGCCAGCGGCACGCGGGTGGTCTTGCCGGCGCCGGGCGGGGCTTGCAGGACGCAGGTTCCGGTCGCGCGCAGGGCCGCGATCACCTCGTCCAGCACATCTTCGATTGGCAGTTCCGTCTCCATTCCCACCGGTCTAGCGGCTGGCGCGGGCGGCGTCAGCCTCTTGTTTGGACGCGCCGTCGCTTTGCGCCCCGTTTTGCGCAACAGCCGCGTTGCAAATTCCGCGCCCTGCGCGTCATATGGGGCCGGAATGCACGCAGCAGGAAAGACCCAGACCCGGTGACCGATATTGACGATCTGGCCCAGCGTATCGTGGACCGCGACCGGCGGGCGCTGGCGCGGGCCATCACCCTGATCGAAAGCCAGCGACCCGATCACAGGGAACAGGCGCGTGGGCTCATTGACCGGCTGCGCAGGGAAGGCCGCACGGCGCTGAGGATCGGGCTGTCGGGTACGCCCGGGGTCGGCAAATCAACCTTCATCGAGAATTTCGGGCTGATGTTGACCGGGCAGGGCCTGCGGGTGGCTGTTCTGGCGGTTGATCCCAGTTCGACCCGGTCTGGCGGCTCGATTCTGGGCGACAAGACCCGCATGGAGCAACTCTCGCGCGATCCCAACGCCTTTATCCGGCCCTCGCCGTCGCTGAGCCATCTGGGCGGCGTGTCGCGGCGCACAAGGGAGGCCGTCGCGCTTTGCGAGGCGGCGGATTTCGACGTGATCCTGATCGAGACCGTTGGTGTCGGCCAGTCAGAGACCATGGTGGCGGAGATGTCGGATCTCTTCGTGCTGCTTCTGGCCCCGGCGGGAGGGGACGAATTGCAGGGGGTCAAACGTGGCATCATGGAGATTGCGGACCTGATTCTGGTCAACAAGGCCGATGGTGATCTGAAACCTGCCGCCGTGCGCACGCAGGCCGACTATGCCGGTGCGCTGCGGTTGTTGCGCAAGCGCGCGCAAGATCCCGTGGGGTTTCCCAAGGCGCTGGCGGTCTCCGCGCTTGAAAACGAGGGTCTGGAGGCCGCATGGGCCGAGATGCAGGCACTCAGCGACTGGCGCAAGGCCGAGGGGCATTGGGACAAGCGCCGCGCGGCGCAGGCGGTGCACTGGTTTGAAGAGGAGGTGCGCGCAGGGCTTCTGGCGCGGCTCAATAATGATGAAGCGGCGCAGGCGCGGATGGACCGCACTGCCCGCGAGGTGGCTCAGGGGGCCGTGTCGCCCGAGATCGCCGCGCAAACCTTCCTCAACGCTCTGAAAGAGTGACCGGTCGCGGGTTTTGCCGCGCATCGCGCATGTTGGCGGGGTTTTCGGGGCGGGCAGGCGCCATTCGCGGGTTGACGCCTGAGGAATCTGGGCCTAAAGCAGCACGACAGAATTCAGGGCACTGCGAATGCGGTGCCTTCACTCGTTTAGATACCCGGAAGGAAACGCTATGTCGCGCGTCTGTGAACTCACTGGCAAGGGCCCCATGACAGGTAACAATGTCAGCCACGCCAACAACAAGACCAAGCGTCGCTTTCTGCCCAACCTCAATGACGTGACCCTCACGTCCGAGGCACTGGGCCGCTCCTTCAAGTTCCGCATTTCCGCGGCGGCACTGAGAACGGTTGACCACCGCGGTGGTCTGGACGGCTTCATGGCGAAAGCCAAGGATGCCGAGCTGTCCTCGAAAGCTCTGAAGGTTAAGAAAGACATCGCGAAAGCCCAGGCCGAAGCCTGATCGCTTTCACGTCGACCCGAATTTGATGGCCGCGTCTTCGGACGCGGCTATTCTCGTTTTGGCAGGCCTTTTGGTTGAGTACCGGGTTCAGAGCCTCGAGGAAATGATCCCGGTGTTGAACCCGCCCATGCGCAATTCGCCGAACAGGCGCTGATATTCGATCTTTGGACAGCGGTTCTGCACGACCCTGAGGCCGGCACCGCGGGCCGTCGTCTCGGCCTCTTCGTTCTCGACCCCGATCTGCATCCAGACCGTCTTGAGAGCGGGCAGGCTGGCCATGGCCTCCTCGAGGATCGCGGGTACGGCATCTGAGCGGCGGAAAATATCGACCATGTCGACCTTGGCCTCTGCGGGGATATCCGACAGGCTCGCACGGACTTCCTCGCCAAAGAGTTTCTTTCCGGCCTGTCCGGGATTAACGCCGATGACCCGGTATCCCTTGAGGCTGAGGTAACGCGCCACGTAGTAGCTCGGCCGCACCGGGTTCATCGAGACCCCCACGCAGGCGATCACGCGCGTGGATTTGAGAATGTCGCGGAGCGTTTGATCGTCGATTTTCATGGGCGGAAGCTAGCGCAATGTCCCGGTGGACTGAACCCTGCTTTTTCGCAACTACGGCGGACCAAGCAAAAAAAAGCGCCTGCAGGACAAGCCCGCAGACGCCAGTCACGGAACGAGGGACAGTGAAAGCGAATACAGCTGTTCCGTAGCCGCATCCGCACGCTCTAGGTAAGTACTCACCGGCGCGATGCCAGATGCGGTGACAAAGATGTGATCACAAATGGCGGCGCTCCGCCGAACTCAGTCGAAAATGTCCTCGATCTCGTCCCAGGCGTCTTCCAGCCAGTCTTTCAGGCGGTGCAGCTTGTGTTTTTTGCGCTTGAGTTTGCGCGGTCGGGCGGCAGAGGCCACGCGCCGTTTGGGCAGGCGTTTGGGCTCCTCCCGCTCGGGCATCTTCAACCATTTCATCTCGTGCAGCGGGGCGGCACAGGAGGCACAGGCCAGCTCATGCCCGTCGCGGGCGGTGGGCTTGAGCATCGTGCGGGCGCCGCAATAGCAGCAGGTGGCGATCTTGATCGGATGGGACATGCGCGGTCTCAGCTGCTGGGTTTGACCACATATAGGCCCACGGCGGCGGCATTCGAGACGTTGAGTGAGCCAAATTCTCCGGCGTAGTCGATCCGCACCAGGGCGTCGCAGGTCTCCTTGGTCTTTTCGCGCAGGCCGGGCCCTTCGGCGCCCAGAACCAGCGCGATTGCGCCGTCGACGCCGCTTTTGGCCTCTTCGAGCGTCTGCGCGGCGGTACCATCGAGCCCGAAGATCGTGTAGCCCATCTCGCGCAGGGCTTCCATCGTGGTGGCGAGGTTCTTGATGCGCAGGTAGGGCTGGCGCTCAAGCGCGCCGGAGGCGGTCTTGGCCAGCGCGCCGGTCTCAGGGGCGGAATGGCGGTGCGGGGCGATCACGGCGCGGGCACCGAACACTTCGGCCGAGCGCAGGATCGCGCCCACGTTATGGGGATCGGTCACGCGGTCGAGCAGCAGCACACGCGCCGGCGTGCCGCGCGGGGCGCAGAGGTCGCTCAGGCTACCCCAGTCGAGCGGCTTGACCTCCAGCGCGGCCCCCTGATGCACCGATTGCGGGTCTATCGGGGCGGCGAACTTGCGCGGATCGGAGATTTCCGCCTCCATGCCGCTTGCAGCGATCTCCTCGGCCAGCCGGTCGGCGGCGTTGCGGGTGACCACCAGTCGCAGGCGCTCGCGCATCGGGTTGGCGAGCGCATCCCGCACCGCGTGGATCCCGAACAGCCAGACCGTTTCGGCTGCCGCGGCGCGGCGGTTGCGTTCCTTTTCAATGACCCATTTGGGTTTCTTCTGTGCCATTGGTGCTCCGAAAAATCCTGATGCGTCTCCTTGGACCCTCAAGCCCCGTCTGCACAAGCCTAAAGGCGCATTTTCCGGTTGACGGGCTAGGGGCGGGATTATATCCCAGCCTTCGCGTCAGGGCCGCGGTCCTGACCAGTGGGCGACAGGCCGCAAGGTGTGGCAGGGGACTGTAACTCCCTCGCGGAGACGCACGCCTGGTTCGATTCCAGGGTCGCCCACCATTTTCCCAATAATTGTTATATATTTTCAATATATTACTGGGATAATCCGAATTCCAATCCACCCTTTCTTCCACCTTAAAACGCGGCTGCTATCGATCTGTCAGATTTTACAGATATGGACGCAGTATTTCGCCTTTGGATGACGAGTCGCTCGCGTCCGTTGAGTGATCAAAGAGCAATTGTGCTTGGGCTGGAGACACCCACGGTGGGAACGGGCTAGATCCTGTCCGCAATGAAGGCAAGACCGGACATCTGACAAATTCCATCAGATGTCTCCTTCGAGCCCATACTGACCGTAGCCGATTTATGGACTTTCGAAGTCTCTGCATCGTAGTTTCCGAGATGTACGGACCAAAGCGGATGATCGACGCCTTCACTTCTACTGCTCCAGTGAGCCTTAGAGCTGAGCTAGCCATTGTTGTTGTCCCAGCGAAAGGGTCTCGGGAACATGATCTTCCCGGCAATCTGTCGAAGCATGGAGAGAAAGATGATGGACATCGACTGGAAGCGAGTCGGCACACTGATCGACCAGCTCTATGAGTCCACAGACGCTCTAGAAGGTATGTTCCCGGGGCGGAAATTTACACTGGACGGACACTTGGTCGGAAGCGTCGGAGAAGTTGTAGCGTCCTTTATGTTCGGCTTAGAATTAAGCAGAGCATCAACGATGGGCCACGATGCCAAGGCACCAGACGGCAGACAGGTCGAGATCAAGCTGACGCAGGGAAAGAGCGTCGCAATCAGGCACGAACCCGAGCACCTTTTGGTGTTGAGCCGTCCGAAAGGGGCAAAAATCTCCGTTATCTACAACGGCCCCGGGGCGCCTGTTTGGAGCGCAACTGGAAAGATGCAAAAGAATGGCCAACGTTCCATTAGCCTGACAAAACTGTCTGACCTCGACGCTATCTGTCCAGAGGAGGAAAGGCTCCCTCTGGTCAGGGAAGCGCCGGTGTGAACGGCCCATTGCCGCCGCTCATCCGAATACCTTCCGGCCGCGGCGCGGCTCGAGGATCGGACGTCCAAGGGACCGGTGGCATAAGGGTAGGAACAAGAGTCCGGTACACCTTTCGGCCACCGTTTCGAGTGCTAGTGCATTGCTTCAGCGGAGAGCAACCGGTCGCCGGAAACAAGCCTCACAATCATAGACCGCGCAATATGTTCGGCGACTTCAGGCAGCACTAAATCGTCGTGAGCTCCCGCAATGTGTACGACATCAAGATCACCGTCGATGATGGATCGCCACATTCCGATCTGACGGTCATCAACGCCGCCAGCTTCTGCTTTGAAGAAAATCGGAGAACTGACTTTGACAGGTTCAGGATTCCAATCGGCCAGTTGTGCACGAAAATGGAGGTGCCGGTATCCCCGGCGCAAATTATGCTTGCCGCGTACGCGCCGAGAGATGTGTTTTTGCCATTCTGTTAGATATTTGACAGGAACCGGCCACCGGTTGCTGTCCGAGGTGAAGTCCGCGTCGATGATTGCCAGGCATCCGATGTCGTATCCCCACCCGGCAAGAACTCGCGCGGTTTCGAGCGCAAGTACCCCGCCCGCTGAACATCCGACGAGATCAATCTTCTTGCGATCCGTGTGGTTTGAAACACTGGTCGCCGCCTCTCGCGCAATGTCGTGCAGTTTGTCGGATGATTTCCACGCCCCCTTTCCGAGCATCTGCGGTTTCACGCCAACAAGTCTTGCCGTGCCTGCCAAGGCGTCGGCGAGTGCCACGTAAGCATTGTGTTGTCCATTCAGAGTGGGCAGTGCAAATATTTCTCGTTCTGACGCCGAGGGTCCAATTGGGGACACGGTTATATCGGCCGTGCTTTCCTTGCGCCGAGCAATTGCGCGCGCCAGGCTCTCGACGCTCGCACCCTCGGTGAACAGCAACTCGAAGGGCAGAACCATGCCAAGCTTCTTCTCGAGTTTGAGCGCAAGCGTCATCGCTTTGAGGGAGTCGCCGCCAGCATCGAAGAAATCCCGGGTCTTGTCGACATGCGCTTGCCGCAAGACACTTGCCATGCACTTTTCCACGATGGGTTCGTAGGTCGCGGCGCCTGACGCGGTGTCAAAAGACGCGCTTCGGGATATCGTCACGGCTTGACGCAACGTGTCGGATCTCGGCGCAGCCGCGACGTCGCACTGTGCAGCCTTGCCGTTAACCAAATGCAGGATATCCAGCTCGATCGCGTCGGTAAAACGCGGCACGGCGTGGCCGCGATCATGCTGGAGGACCAGGGCTGACTGGCACCGCTCTGTGATCTCAAGCTGCTCAGAAAGCGAGTGCTGCTCGTCCGAACCCGAGACCAGATGGACCGAGCGGCATGATATCGAGCCGTCCTTGACATCCCAAGGCCGGTCGAGCCTGTCAATCGGACTGGGAGACATGCTGAGGAAGAGCTCAATATCCGGGCGCTCCAATGCGGTCAGCGCAGCGACAAGCGCACCGTCGCATATACCGCCTATCGCATGGATTGGTGCGTGTTCTTCGATGGCCTCGTTGACGGCAGACAGGCTGCGCTGCAAAGTACCGGCATGCGTAACGCGCCAGCTTCGGTACTCCGGTTTGTTATAGAGTTCTGCTTCCACGGCTGCATCATGGAAAGCCGGCATAGGAGCGCAAACATGCGGGGCATCCATGAAGATGAACTCGACCTGTCCGGACAACCGTCCCGTCCAATGTGTCGCCCGCAGGCTCTTTTCCATCAGGTCGGCGTCGGCGCCCTCACCATGGAGGAAGAGCATCCGCCTCGCGGGCGATCCGGGTGTCACGGGAACGGACACGCCCGCTTGCATCTCCCGGGTGTCAGATGCAGTCAGCGTGCCAGGACCTGATGCCTGCAACCCGATTATAGCAGAATGCAGGTCCCGCGGTGTCGGGTGGTCGCTCAAAATCCAGGTAGGAAGGTCGAGCTGAAACCGTTCGCTCAGGAGCATTGACAATTCGACTGCGGCCAGTGAGTTGACGCCTGCATCGTCCAGCGATGTGTCGGGCCCGATCTGTGGTTCTGATCCCACGTGCCTTCGGATCACCTCCAAGACCGCCTCGACCGAAACGGCTTTTGTGCCAGCCGGTTGCACGCTTTGCACAGGCGTGACGCTTTCCGACGTCAGCAAGTGCGGGGTAGTTTCGTCGTGGTACCACGTAAAGATTTGCAGGGTGCCCAGTTGACCTGGCGATGACTGCGCTTTGAACAGCTCCGCGAACTGCGTTCGTTTCAGCTTCCCGATACCTGACCGGGGCATCTCCGACAGGTACACGAGCGTTTTCGGAACCTTGGCTGCAGGCAAGCGCTCTGTTGCCCAATGGTAGATATCGGACAACTTCGTGTCGGCTGGTACGCCCGCCACGGCCAGCGCGACGTCCTCGCCGAGATCCCTGTGCGCCCTTGCAAAGGCCATGAGTTCAATGCGCTGCGCGCTATCTGCCAAAGCGGGACAGTCAATCATGACGCTTTCGACCTCAGCCGGCGCGATGGTCTCACCGCCCACGTTGATCGTATCCTTGATCCGGCCCTCTATGCGAAGCCAACCCGAGCCGTCAGCAGCAAGACGTCCCAGATCTCCCGTACGAAAATAGCCGCGCGGGGTGAAAATATCCGGTGTTTTCGCGGTGGTCTCAGCGTATCCGTCGAATACGCAGGACCCCTTCACAGTAATTTCGCCGACCAGGCCGTTGGCAACCGGGGGCAATGACACTGCGTCAGTCTGATCGACGATCTCGACCGACACCGATGGCAGGACGCGACCGACGCTCCCCGGGCGCTCAAGCCGATACGACGCGGGCGGTGCGGCAATCGGCATGGCTTCCGTCATCCCGTAGGTCGGCAGAATGGCGACAGCTTCCCCGAACAAGTCGGCCAGATCGCGGGCCACAGCGTCGGGCAACTCGGCTCCTGCGCTACGGATCGCACGCAAACGGGGCCAGGGCTGCTCCGTCTGTAGCTCGGGATGCGCGTGGGCGTAGTCGAGAGCCATAGTCCACATTGCGGGGACGAGGTAACACCAGGATGCGCCCTTCGGTCCAGCGAGCGCATCGAAAAACGTTTTGGGATCAAAGGCCTGATGGTGATGCATCCCGGTAGAGGCGAGAAGAGGCGCGGCAAGGTTACAGGCAATCCCGCCGATGTGATGAAGCGGAAGCATGGATATTCCGGCGTCGGCCGGAGACAGGTCCAGCGACCCTCCTATCAAGGCGCCGGACCTCATGAGCTTCCCCAGAGTAAAAACGACGCTCTTTGGTTCCCCGGTAGAGCCGGACGTCCTCAGGACGAGCACGTCGTCATCCAGACCGTTTGTCGGCGTTGGATCCGGCATTGCATGGGCAGCGCCACATTGCGGAAGTGCCGCAGGCGCTAGTCGGCTGGTCGACGTCAGTTCGATGATCGACAGGCCATGCCTCTGCCGCGTGAGGTCGTGTGCTTCGCGGGCCTCTTTTGAGCCTGTAATGACGATCAGGGCACACACTCCGCTCTGTTCGACCTGGGTCGCAATCTGAGCAGCGGGCAGAGCGTTGTCGATCGGAACCGCCACGTAGCGGTTCATGGTCGCGAGAAGAAGCGCGGCAAGCTGAACGCCATTGGTAACAAGCAAACCAACACGGGAGCCCGGCGCGACGCCCCACGGCGCAAGATCAAAACTGGCGACGTAGTTGCGCAATGCGCCGTAAGTAATTCCGGCCTCAACGGACCACAGGGCGCGCGATGCCGATGGCACAAACGTCTCAAGGCCTGTCTGCGCAGCAGTTCTGTGGTCCAGCCGTGCAAGGGCGCGCTTGACCCGATCCGCTTCGGGTCCCTCATCCGAGCTGGGAAGTGGAGCCGCCGCGCCGTCAGGCTCTTGCCACACCGACTTCACAAGATCGTTCGCCCAAGGCGTGTAAAATGCGCGCGGCTGCAATATATGCGGAAAGGTCGTGATCTCGCCCATCAGCGGTCCGAGCGATCGATCCGCATACCAGTCGAGCCGCACGAATATCCCCAACGCGCGCGCCAGCCGCCTAGAACGCTCCAATATGCCCGACAGGCAGGCTGGCTTTCGGAAATCCGCCATCGCCTGATCTGTGCAGACCAGCGTCCGATGGGTCCGCCAGCAGGTATTCGGATCCCAGGCCGGTTGCTGCAGCAACCGGAAATCCGCGTCGAGAAATGCAACCCAGTTGAACCCGTTCTCCCTGAAGTGGACCTGAAGCCACAGGAAAGTCTCGC
>JABDPP010000028.1 GCA_013042765.1 Litoreibacter sp. | reverse complement strand
GTTCCGGGCCGCGGTTACTGCTGCGCTTGAAGCAAACGGCCCGACCCTGATCCATGTGACGCCAGAGACCAGCGCCAGCTAGGCCAAAGTCGAACGCGTCACCAGCAGTTTACCAGAACGGTCATATCCGAGGCGCGTGAGGCGACTTCTTCCGGACCAACCTCGGCGCGCTCCTCGGCAAGACTGACCGCAACTCCGTTGCTCTTGAGGAAATCCAGCACCGGTTCGGGCCGGGCCGACAAGGCAACCCCATCGGGCAGCGTCCTGCTGGCCTGCCGGTCCGGCAGGACCAGCCCCGTGACCGCGCCGGACATATCGAGCACCGGTCCACCCACATCACCGCCCAAGGTTGCGATCTCGAGCCTCTGCAGGTCTTCCTCCCCCTGCAGACCACGGATATCTGCAAGCGTGCCAAAGGTCATTGTCGGAGCGGGCAGTTTGCCGCCATAGGAATATCCCGCAACCGTCACGTCAGAGCGCAGCCGCCCGACGCCGGACGCGAACCGGGCATATCCCAGTGGCGCAAGGCTCGTTTTGGGTTTCAGCACCGCAAGGTGACCATTGCGTGCGCCGATCTCCGCTTCCTGATCGTCGCCGAAGGTGATCCGTGCGCAGCTGTCGAGGCTCTCGGCGCTGGTCAGAACCGCGCCGGAGCTGTTGACGAAGAACCCGCTGCGGACGGATGTCGGTTTGCGCAGCTCGAGCCCGGAGAGAAGGTCCAGCGATTGCGCATCGGTTTGTGACATCTCTTCGCTCAACGCGGCGTCGCGGCTGGTCAATGTGCGCTGCATCACCTCGATGACCTTTTTCATCTCCCCCGCTTTCTCAGGCGGGTAGGCGAGAGTGAACCCCTTGATCATGCCGGTCTGCTGGCGCGCGTAACTGTAAGAATGAAGTGTATCATCTTGCCCGGTAAGGGTAAATTCGCGACTCTTGAGCGAGCGGCTTCCCGTCGGCGGCACGATCTGCAGCGTTTTCATTACATTGTAGAGGGCTGTGAGCCGTGCCGTATCGCCGGGCTGGCTGATCAGCAGGATCCGGACGCCGCTATCATCCTTGGGCGCGTAATGCACGAACGGGTAGTTGTATTTTTCGAACTCGACCAATGCACCGGGCATGGTGATCTCAATTCCGGCGGTCTCTTCGCGGACCTCCTCAAGGCCGAGGGCGGCCAACGCCCGCTGGTAGTTGTCCAGCAGCGTCGTGCGTTGCCGCGTGGTCAGAACGCCCGTCGCCGGGTAGAGGTTTTCTTCCTGCCAGACCGCCATGGCGCGCCGGCTCCCAGGGCCAAACGCACCGTCGATGCCGGACTTGTAAAAACCGAACCATTGCAGGGCGATCTGGATCGCTTTGCGTTCGTCGGCGCTGAGTGCACTTTCATTGGCCCGCGCTTGTGCCCTTGTTTCTTCACGAGGCTCTTGTGGCAGGGCCTGTTGGGTTGTTTGCGTAACCGGTGCGACGGAGGGCTGTTGTTGAGTTTGGGGGATCGGAAGGACTTGGATCAGCCCTTCGGTTGGCGCTGGTGCGGCATTGCTGACAGCGGCCCCGGCGGGCCAGAACTGTGTTCCGTAGGCCTGACCATCTGCAAGGTAGGAGTCGATCGGGATCACTCCGGCAATGCGCAATTCCTGAAGTCTCTCGCGTGCTTCGGCAGGTCCGTAGGGCCCGAGCGCCACCGCATACCAGCCAGAGCGCATACGAAACCCGTTCACGTCGCCAAAAGCCGTGCCATAAGCGCGGGCGCGCCCTTCTGCCTCAGCAAGACTGGGATGAGCTTCAACCTGGATCCAGCTGGCTTGTTGTGCCACGACTGGAGGTGAGGTCAAAAACGCCAAGACCACGATCAGCGCCGAAAACAGGAAACCGATAAACTTCCGCAACATAGTCAAAACCCCAGATACGTCCCGTTGAACCAGTATTCACACGAATATTTCTAGCAGACGGTTTGATTTATGCACATCAAAAGCGCTGGTCAGGCAATTGACCCTCCCGCGCCTGTTGCCTATGGAGAACGCGACCAAGCGAAGGCGTTGAAAATGGCTGAGACTCCCGGCAGCGCGGCGGATAAACCCCGCTGTTTTCAAGACATATTGATGCGGCTCCAGTCTTACTGGGCCGCGAAGGGCTGCGCGGTGATGCAACCCTATGACATGGAGGTTGGCGCGGGGACCTTCCACCCGGCCACCACACTCCGGGCTTTGGGGCCGAAAACATGGGCTGCGGCCTATGTCCAGCCGTCGCGGCGGCCGACCGACGGGCGCTACGGCGAGAACCCGAACCGTTTGCAGCACTATTACCAGTATCAGGTTCTCATCAAGCCGAGCCCGCCCGACCTGCAGAACCTCTATCTCGGTTCGCTTGAGGCGATCGGGATCGACATGACGCTGCATGATATCCGGTTCGTCGAAGACGACTGGGAAAGCCCGACGCTGGGCGCCTGGGGTCTGGGCTGGGAGGTTTGGTGTGATGGAATGGAAGTGTCGCAGTTCACCTATTTCCAACAGGTTGGCGGCCATGACTGCAAACCTGTCTCTGGCGAACTGACCTACGGGCTGGAACGTCTGGCGATGTACGTGCTGGGCGTCGACCACGTGATGGACATGCCATTCAATGATCCGAAATCGGCGATCGCGCTGAAATACGGCGATGTTTTCCGCCAGACAGAACAGGAATACAGCCGCTGGAATTTCGATCTGGCGGATACCGACATGCTGTTCCAACACTTCAAAGATGCCGAGGCCGAATGCCTGCGGATCCTCGATGCCCCTGCCGAAGACCCGAAAACAGGTCGGCGCATTGTCATGGCGCATCCCGCCTATGACCAGTGCATCAAGGCATCTCACCTGTTCAACCTGCTCGACGCGCGCGGGGTGATCTCCGTCACGGAACGTCAGGCCTATATTGGTCGGGTGCGCACGCTGGCCAAGGCCTGTGCCGACGCGTTTCTCGAAACCGAAGCGGGTGGCTGGAGCGCATGACCGGGCGGATTGTTGTCGTATTGATCGTCCTGAGCTCCCTGATTGCCGGGGCCGGTCTCTATTACCTGCAGGTCTACCATTATTACGCTCCCGTCACCGTGGAAAACGCCCGGCTGCAACTCACCTCCGTGGCCACGGGTGAGCCTGAGACGATCCTGACCGAGAAAATCGAGGCGATCGACGCGTCCTCCTCCCCGATCCGCTTTCGGGCCTGTTTCACGACACCGATGAGCCAGGCCATGCTGAGCGAGACGTACGAGCTGCGCGATGACGCGGTGCCCCTGACTGCACCGGGCTGGTTTGAGTGTTTCGACGCCGACGAAATTGGCGATGCGCTGGCAGATGGCCGCGCGCTTGCCTTTACCGGTCAAAACAACATCGCCTATGGCGTGGATCGCATCGTTGCGATATTCGACGATGGGCGCGGGTTTGTCTGGCATCAACTGAACAATTGCGGCGAGCGAGCCTATGACGGCAGCGCGGTCGGCCCCGAATGCCCGCCAAGAGAAAACTTCCAAAGCGGCAAGAGCGAAAGCAACTGATATGCCTGATCTGTTGATTGAATTGTTTTCCGAGGAAATCCCGGCCCGGATGCAGGGTCGTGCCGCGGCCGATCTGAAGCGCCTGATCACGGATGGGCTGGTTGAGGCGGGTCTCACCTATGAGGGCGCGGCCGCTTTCTCCACACCGCGCCGCTTGACCCTGACGGTGCATGGCCTGACTGCAGAGAGCAAACCCGTGCGGGAGGAACGCAAGGGCCCGCGCACCGACGCACCGGAAAAGGCGCTTGAGGGGTTCCTGCGGTCAACAGGGCTCTCGCAGGACGATCTTGAAGCGCGCGATGACAAGAAGGGGCAGGTCTGGTTCGCGGTGATCGAAAAGCCGGGCCGCACGGCATCCGACATCGTAGCCGAGACGTTGGAAGCCACGCTTCACAGCTTCCCCTGGCCCAAATCCATGCGCTGGGGCGCCGGGACATTGCGATGGGTTCGCCCGCTGCAGCGCATCCTGTGTATCCTGAGTGACGAGACCGGCGCGCAGGTCGTGCCTGTTGAGATCGGCGGTATAAAGGCCGATGACACTTCCGAAGGTCACCGCTTTCTGGCGGCAAAGCCATTTTCTGTAACCTCTTTCGAGGATTACACGGCAAAGCTCTCGCGTTCCCACGTCATTCTCGACCCTGTTGAGCGGGCCGATCACATCTGGAACGACGCGACCAATGCGGCGTTCGCGCAGGGCCTTGAAGTGGTCGAGGACAAGGGCCTTCTGGCGGAGGTCGCAGGCCTCGTGGAATGGCCGGTGGTGCTTCTGGGCGAGATTGATGACGCGTTTCTGGAACTGCCGCCGGAAGTGCTGCAGACATCCATGCGGGAGCATCAGAAGTTCTTCTCGGTACGCGACCCCAAGACCGGCCGCATCGAACGTTTCGTCACCGTCGCCAACATGGAAACCGCCGATCACGGCAAGACAATTCTCGCGGGCAATCAAAAGGTTCTGTTTGCACGCTTGTCGGACGCAAAATTCTTTTGGGAGAATGACTTGCGGGCCGTTCATGATGTAGGTCTCGAGGGCATGGCAAAGCCCCTTACAGAGGTCACATTCCACAACAAGCTGGGCTCGCAGGCTGACCGTATTGCGCGGATCGAAGCGCTGGCGCGCGAGATTGCCAACGTGGTCGGCACCAAACCCGATGTGGCCGCCGAGGCCGCGCGGATCTGCAAGGCTGATCTGGCGTCTGAGATGGTCTACGAATTCCCCGAATTGCAGGGGGTCATGGGCAAGTATTACGCACAGGCCGCAGGTCATGACGACGGCGTGCCGGAGGCGTGCGAGGGGCATTATTCCCCGCTTGGCCCGTCCGATGCGGTGCCGACGGAGCCTGTTTCCGTTGCCGTCGCATTGGCCGACAAAATCGACATGCTGACAGGCTTCTGGGCGATCGATGAAAAGCCGACCGGCTCCAAGGACCCGTTTGCGCTGCGCCGGGCCGCGCTTGGCGTGATCCGCTTGGTTCTGGAAAATGACCTTACGATGCCGCTTAAGGCGCTGCTGTCCCGCGCGGATCAGGGGGCTGGCACCGAGGATCTTCTGGACTTCTTCCATGACCGTCTGAAGGTCTATCTGCGCGACCGGGGTATCCGCCATGACGTGATCGACGCCTGCATCGCGATGCCCGGAAATGACGATCTCACTCTGCTGGTCAAACGGGCCGAGGCACTGGGCGAAGTGCTCATGACCGAAGATGGCGAGAACCTGATCCAGGGCTTCAAACGCGCCAACAACATCCTCACACAGGCCGAGGAGAAGGACGGCGTCAGCTACGAACTCGACCCGGATCTCAAATTTGCCGAGGATGCGGAGGAAAAGGCGCTCTTTCACGCGCTGGAAGCGGCCGAAACAAAGATCAAGCCGGCCCTTGCGGAGGAGAACTTCGCTGCG
>JABDPP010000018.1 GCA_013042765.1 Litoreibacter sp. | reverse complement strand
GACATCCACGTCAGCACCGAGGCCGCGCCGGAGGAGGCTTTCCGTCTGGAGGACACGTCGGGCGTTGCCGTGGTCTTTACCAAGGCCGAAGGCGAGAAATGCCAGCGCTGCTGGAAGATCCTGCCCGATGTCGGCAGCCATGCCCATGACGATGTCTGTGGACGCTGCAACGAGGCGCTGGGCTAAGGGCCTCTCGCCCCGCAGTCACGAAAAAAATGGACGCCCGGTCAGATCAAGATCGGGCGTTTTTTTCATGCGTGGCGCTTGGCTGTTCGGTCATTGTTTTTCGGGCATGAGTTGCTGTGCGACGCCTGCGAAAAGCAGGTACAGCGAGGTGACGACGAGGCCCCAATGGGCCCAGCTTTGCGGGTCGAAATCTACCCATGCCGCCCATCCGGCGAAAAATGTCCACGCAAGCGCCATCGGGAACGATACCGCGCGCCATCGCGCCGTGCGCACC
Organism: Litoreibacter sp.; assembly: GCA_013042765.1. Lineage (GTDB taxonomy): Bacteria > Pseudomonadota > Alphaproteobacteria > Rhodobacterales > Rhodobacteraceae > Litoreibacter. The sequence goes on along the minus strand of JABDPP010000018.1, from coordinate 9,742 downwards.
GGATGGATGAATTTCAAAGGCACGAACATGGCGATAGCGAGCGCTGAAACCAGCACGAGGATGATCCAGAAATTGGGTTCCAGCGCGAATACCACCAACGCGACCATGTTCCAGCATCCGGGAAAGCCGGAAAAGGAATTATCCTTTGTTTTCATGCGTGTATCTGCAAAGTACATCGCCGAGGCGAAGGTGATGACGATAATCACGAACCATCCGGTCCAACCCTCGAAGAGCCCGGATTTGAACAGGGCGAAGGCAGGGATGAAGACATAGGTCAGGTAGTCGATGATCAGGTCCAGAAGCACCCCGTCAAAGGCTGGCGCATATTCCTTGACGTTGAACCGGCGGGCCAGCGGTCCATCGATCCCGTCGACCACGAATGCCACCACCAGCCACAGAAACATCAGGTCCCATTTCTCGTCGACGGCGGCCAGCATGGCGAGCATCGCAAAAACGGCACCAGTGGCTGTGAACAGGTGCACGAAAAGGGCTTGCATTCGTTGCGTCATGGATCTGTCATGAACGATGTAATCGGCAAAGGCAAAGAAAAAGCCCGGCGCGATTGCACCGGGCCCGGTCTTGCATTTGCAGGTGGTGTCAGTTGGACACGCGCACTTCTTCCAGCGGGTAGGCGAGAGCGTCCTGATCGGCCCATCCGGCGTGGCAGTCATGGCAGAAGCTCTGCTTGATCTTCATCGGCTTGCCGTTCGGCTGCACGGCGGAGTAGAGCCAGTCATTGGCATCCGGCGCGCCGCCTGCCTCAAGCTTGGTCATGATGAAGAGCGGTCCCACGCGGGCCATTTTTTTCTTCGTGTTGATCTTGATGCTTTCCTTGGCCAGCACGGAGCCAGCGGGCATCACAACGCCTTCTTCTTCGAACTTCAGGTATTGCTCCGCCGCGACATCGTTGGCGAAGGTCTGCAGCAGCCTGTTGCCATGCGGGCCGGCCACGGCGGGGCGGGTCGAAGTGACAGTCCAGCCGCGATAGGCTGCGGCAACCGCGTCATCGCCCTTGGTGTAGCCCTCGACCATCTTTTCCTTGATGCAGTCATAAATCTCGGTGATCTGCGCGGCCTCGAGGTCGAAAGGATCTTCAACATCGACGGGACAATCGGCTGCGACTGCAGAGGTTGTGATACTGGCACTAAAGGTTAGCGCGGTGGCGGCCAGAATAGTGCGGAATTTCATAGTTCGTCCCTTTCGGATTCGGCTTTGGTGCGGAGGTTCTGGCGTCTTGATTGCACAATCACGGGCCAGCGCTGCCCAACACTTTTACACAAAACCGTGAAGGATCAGGCGTCGCCGCGGGGATGGGCGCGGTTATAGATCTCCATCAGGCGCGCCGTATCCACGGCCGTGTAGGCTTGGGTCGTTGACAGGGAGGCATGCCCCAGAAGCTCCTGAATAGCCCGCAGATCACCACCCGCTTCCAACAGATGGGTGGCAAAGGAGTGGCGCATCGCATGGGGTGTGGCGGTGGCGGGCAAGCCCAGTTGCAGCCGCGCCTGTTCCATTACCTTACTGATCATGCGCGGGCTGAGCGGTCCGCCCCGTGCACCGCGGAAGATAAGGCCTTGCGGGTCCAGCGGGTAGGGCAGCAGGCGCATGTATTCCGCGACCGCGTTACGAGCGGCAGGGATGACCGGAACGACGCGTTCCTTTCCGCCCTTGCCGACAATCCTGAGCGTCTCCGGCAGAGGTGTCTGCGAGGTCGTGAGTGACAACGCCTCGGAGATCCGCAGCCCGCATCCATACATCAACGTTACAACGGCGGTATCACGGGCTGCGATCCAATCCGCGCGGGATTGCATGCCGACCGTGTCGATCATTGCTCTCGCGGCATCCTTGGCCAGCGGGCGCGGCAGCTTGTTCTGGAATTTCGGTGAGCGGGTGGCCAGCACGGCCGTCGCCTCGAACCCGTCGCGCTCCGCAAACCAGCGGTAGAAGCTTTTCACGGCTGAGACCTGCCGCGCCAGCGATCTCGCCGAAACGCCGCGCCGTCGTTCCTGCGCCATCCAGGCCCGCATGTCGGATGGCGTGATCTTTCGCAGAGGTTCGAGACCCGCGGCCGCTCCATGATGGACGGCCAGAAAACTCAGGAAACCCGTCACATCGTGCCGGTAGGCTTCAAGCGTATTTTCGGAGGCCCCTGCAATCGACTTGAGATGCGTCAGCCATGTCTGCAGCAGGTCGCGCAGAGCGGGAGAGAGCAGGCTCACGCCAGCCAGCGGCGCATCGCACGTTCGAAGACGCCACTGAAAAAGGCCAGAAGATCGGTGCCCTGATTGGCCCGGAACTGATCGGGATCGTCCGAGCCCATGATCAGAAGGCCCGGCAGGCGACCGTCGCCCAGATCGAGCTTCATGAGCCCCTCGGATTTGATGTGGCTCGCCACGGCCCCGTAGACATCCTCAGACGCGGGATCGACCTGGCGCAGTGTCACAGGACGCACCGAGATATTGCGCCCTGCCGTGATGTAATGATCGACCGTGCCGGGCTCTACCACGCTGAGAACCTCGTCAAAGCCAAGGGAGGGGGCCTCGTGATCCTTACTCTCCAGCAGCAGGCGCACGTAGCTGACCCTGAGCGCGTCGCGTAATTCACCCGACAGCGACTGCAGGAAGGCTGCGAAATCTGTCGGCTCAAGGAGCTTCAGGACCGCATTGTGAATGAGGTTGGTGCCAGCGAGATTGTCGTAGGCGGCGGCGATGACCGAACGGTGCGTGTCCTCCAGCCGGTCCAGTCGGCTTTCCAGACGCTCCATCGCGATCCCGCGCAAATCGACGATATTGCTGCCGTGGGAACGCTCGTTCGCCTCGATCAGCGCGCGCATAAGGTCATGATCCTCCAGAACAACTTCCGGATCGGACAAGATTTTCTCGCGCATCGTTCCCAGCATGTTTGCCTGCTCGCTCATGCCTGTCTCCTGCTTTTTGCGAAACTATACCGGAAGCCGATCAGGATTTCACCTGCGGAATTGAGATTTTGGCAGGTCTTTGCTGATGGCGCCTGTCGGACCGATGTGCCCGGGCAATTGCCTGAAACCCCGGCGCGGACGACGCCGCGCGGCGTGGACCGCAAGGCGTCTCGCTTATGGCGGTGTCAGAGGATCTTCTGACCGGTCTTTTCCCAGTCCTTCATGAATGCGGCAAGGCCGGCATCCGTCAGCGGGTGATCGGCCAGTTTCTTGATGACGGCAGGCGGAGCCGTGGCGACATCGGCGCCGATCTTGGCGGCGTCGGACATGTGGTTTACGGACCGGATCGAGGCGGCTAGGATTTGCGTCTCGAAGCCGTAATTGTCATAGATGTCCCGAATATCCGCGATCAGCTCCATGCCATCCAGATTGATGTCATCCAGACGCCCGATGAAGGGCGAGATGAAGGTCGCGCCCGCCTTGGCGGCGATCAGTGCCTGGTTGGCGGAGAAACACAGCGTAACGTTGACCATGTTGCCCTCGTCAGAGAGGGTTTTGCAGGCTTTCAGGCCGGCCCATGTCAGCGGCACTTTGACGGCGATGTTGTCGGCGATCGTGGCCAGCTTGCGGCCCTCCGCGATCATCTCATCGGCCTCGAGCGACACAACTTCGGCGGAGACGGGGCCGTCGACCAGATCGCAGATTTCCTTGGTCACTTCGAGGATGTCGCGGCCCGATTTCATGATCAGGGAAGGATTGGTTGTCACACCGTCGACCATGCCCAGTTCGTTGAGTTCGGCAATGGCGTCGATTTCGGCTGTATCTACGAAGAATTTCATGGCGGTCCCCTTTGGCCTGTTTGGCGGATGCTTTAACGCAATCGCCCCCGTGCCGAAAGGCAAATGATGTCGAAAAGCTTTTTTGACGAGGGAGATCTGGTCGGCGTTCTCACGACGCAACCGCTGGATCGGGTGCTTGACTACAAGGCACCGGAAGGGGGCTGCCATCTGGGCGCTTTCGTGGAAGTGCCGCTGGGGCCGCGCAAGGTGATTGGCGTGGTCTGGGGTGACGGTGCCGGTGGCTGGGATCCTTCAAAGCTCAGATCCGTTATCCGCGTGCTTGATGTCGCCCCGATGCGCCCCGATATGCACGATTTTCTGACCCGGGCGGCGGCTTACACCCTGATACCCATGCCCGCGATGCTGCGTCTGGCCACGCGTGCGCCCGGTCTGGGCGATCCGCCCTCGATGCAGAAAGTGTACCGGCTGGGCACCGGTGAAGTGGACCGGATGACCCCGGCCCGCGAAAGGGTTCTGGCGGTAATGGAGGAATTCGGCGGGCTTGCCTTCACGCTCAGGGAACTGGCGGAACAGGGCGGTGTCGGCACGTCCGTTGTCAAAGGGCTGGTCAAGCAGGGCGCCGTGTTCGAGGAGGCGACGCCCCGCGACACGCCTTTTCCGGCGCTGGATCCGGGGCGGCCCGGCAAACCTCTGACCGAGGATCAGGCCCGGGCGGTTGTGCAGATCGGGGCGGGCGACGGCTATGACACGACGCTTCTGCAGGGTGTTACGGGATCGGGAAAAACGGAAGTGTACCTTGAGGCCGTCGCCGATTGCCTGCGCCGCGGTCGCCAGGCGCTTGTCTTGTTGCCGGAGATCGCGCTGACGGCGGAATTTCTCACCCGGGTCGAGGCGCGTTTTGGCGCGAGACCGGCCGAATGGCACTCGGGCGTCACGATGACCGAGCGGCGTCGGGTCTGGCGCATGGTTGGCGAAGGCGGTGCGCAACTGGTCGTGGGCGCGCGGTCGGCGTTGTTTCTGCCTTATCGCGATCTGGGGCTGATCGTCGTGGATGAGGAACATGACAGCTCGTACAAACAGGAGGATGGCGTACTTTATAACGCGCGGGACATGGCGGTGTTGCGCGGGTCGTTGTGTTTGGCGCGCGTGATCCTGGCCTCGGCCACGCCGTCGCTGGAAAGCTGGGCCAATGCACAGGCAGGGAAATACAAGCGTGTGACGCTGTCATCGCGGTTTGGGGCGGCGCAAATGCCCGAGATGCGAGCCATCGACATGCGCGACGAGGATTTGCCGGGAACGCGCTGGATCTCCCCGACGCTTCGCGACGCGATCGAGGCGCGGATAGCGGCCGGCGAGCAGTCGCTGATCTTTCTCAACCGGCGCGGCTATGCACCCGTCACGCTGTGCCGGGCCTGCGGTGCCCAGATCGGCTGCGATCACTGCGATGCGCGGATGGTCGAGCATCGCTTTCTCAAGCGGCTGATGTGCCATCAATGTGGAGAGACCAAGCCGATGCCCAGCGTCTGCCCGTCCTGTCAGGCTGAGGACCGGCTAGCGCCCGTGGGGCCGGGGGTGGAGCGTATGGCGGAGGAGGCTGCGGAGCTCTTTCCCGAGGCCCGGATAGCTGTCCTGTCTTCGGACCTCTACGGCTCGGCCCGGGCGTTGAAGGCGCATATCGAAGAGATTGCCGCAGGCGGGGCTGACATTATCATCGGCACCCAGCTCGTGGCCAAGGGGCATAACTTCCCGTTGCTGACACTTGTAGGTGTGATTGACGCAGATCTGGGCTTGCAGGGTTCTGACCTGCGGGCGGCGGAGCGCACGTTCCAGTTGATGCGACAGGTCGCCGGGCGCGCGGGACGGGCCGCCAAGAAGGGCGTCGCCCTGTTGCAGACCTACCAGCCGGACCATCCGGTGATCCGTGCGATCCTGTCCGGCGATGAAGAGGGGTTCTGGAGCGCCGAGGCCGCTGAGCGGGAAGCTGCAGGGGCTCCGCCTTACGGGCGCATGGCTGGCATCGTCCTGTCCGGGCCTGACGTTGGTCCGGTTTTCGACCTCGGCAATCATCTGGTCAGGAACGATATGGCGCTCCGCGAGATCGGCGCGCAAGTGTTCGGACCGGCGCCCGCTCCAATCGCGCGGGTGCGCGGGCGGCACCGGGTCAGGCTTCTGGTCAAGGCGGCCAAGGGCGCCCCTCTGCAGGCCGCTCTGAGCCGGTGGGCCGGAGGTGTGAAGCTGCCAAACGGGGTGCGGATGAGCATCGATATCGACCCGCAGAGCTTCTTTTAACGGTTTGTTGCCTCCGGCGGGGATATTTGTGGAGAAATGAAAGCCGCTTGCGCCTTTTCATCAATTCGCACGATGGTTAGAACGGTTAAGAAGTAGAGCAGGAATTCCGAAATGACCATTACCCCGCAGCCGGGCATTCTGGACATAGCCCTTTATCAGGGCGGTGAGGCGCATGCGCCGGGTGTTGTGGACCCGGTGAAGCTGTCGTCGAACGAAAACCCGTTCGGACCAAGCCCACGCGCGCTGGATGCGTTCCGGCAGGCGGCAGGCAACCTGCATGTCTATCCCTCGACCGATCACGCGGCGCTACGGGCCGCGATTGGCGAGGTGCAGGGGCTTGATCCGGAACGAATCATCTGTGGAGTAGGCTCCGACGAGATCATTTCCTTCCTGTGTTATGCCTATGCCGGTCCGGGGGACGAGGTTCTGCACACCGAGCATGGATTCGCGATGTACCGGATCTCTGCTCTGGCAGCTGGGGCTACGCCTGTCGTGGCGCCGGAAGACAATCGCAAGACCGATGTCGACGCGCTGCTGGAGGCGTGCACCGAGCGCACGCGGCTGGTGTTCATCGCCAATCCGAACAACCCTACAGGCACAATGATTTCCCAGGCGGACCTGGAGCGGCTGGCCGATGGCCTGCCAGAACAGGCGCTGCTGGTGCTTGACGGCGCCTATGCGGAATATGTCGAGGATTATGACGCGGGGCAGTCTGTGATCGATACGCGTGAGAACGTGTTCATGACGCGGACTTTTTCGAAGATCTACGGGCTCGGCGGGTTGCGTGTGGGCTGGGGATATGGCCCGCAGCAGATCGTCGACACGCTGAACCGGATCCGCGGGCCGTTCAACCTGTCGTCGCCGGCGCTGCAGGCCGCGGAGGTCGCGATGCGCGATGTTGCCTATACCGACCGGTGCCGGATTGAGAACACGCGCATGCGCACATGGCTCAGCAAGGCGCTGGAGAACCTCGGTGTGCCGTCGGATCCGTCCTTCTGCAATTTCATCCTTGCGCGCTTTGCCGATCCGGCCGAGGCGGAGGCCTGTGATGCGCATCTCAAAAGCCGTGGGCTGATCGTGCGGCGGGTCGGCGGCTACGGCTTGCCGGAGTGCCTTAGGATCACGATCGGAGATGCCACGGCCTGCAAACGGGTCGCGGCAGAGGTCGCGGCATTCAAGGGGCAGGTTCGATGAGTATTGTTTACGAGCGCGTCGCCCTGATCGGGCTGGGGCTGATCGCTTCGTCTATGGCGCATGCGATGCGGCGCGCCGGTCTGGTGGGAGAGATCGTCGGATATTCGCGATCCAAGGAAACGCGGGACACGGCTCGCGAGATCGGTCTGTGCGACCGGGTCGAGGAGAGTGCCGCCGCAGCCGTTGAAGATGCGGATCTTGTTGTGTTGTGCGTTCCCGTGGGAGCGATGGAAGCCGTGACGCTTGAAATTGCGCCAGCCTTGAAGTCCGGGGCCACGGTCAGTGATGTCGGCTCGACCAAGCGCGCGGTGATTGAGGCCGTGCGCCCGCATCTTCCCGAAGGCGTGCATTTCGTTCCGGCCCACCCGCTGGCGGGAACCGAGCAATCTGGACCTACCTCCGGGTTTGCCGAGCTGTTTGACAATCGCTGGTGCCTGATGACCCCGGTTGAGGGGACGGCCCCGGACGCGATCGCCAGGTTGACTGCGCTGTGGACCGGCCTGGGATCCAACGTAGAGGAGATGGACCCAGATCACCATGATCTGGTGCTGGCAGTGACCTCGCATGCGCCGCACCTGATCGCCTATACGATGGTCGGTGTGGCCGATGACCTGCGCCGTGTCACCGATAGCGAGGTCGTGAAATATTCCGCGGCAGGTTTCCGTGATTTCACGCGGATCGCGGCCTCGGACCCGACCATGTGGCGCGATGTCTTCCTGACCAACAAGGAGGCCACCCTGGAAATCCTCGGGCGGTTTACCGAGGAGCTGTTCGCGTTGCAGCGCGCCATTCGGACCGGCGACGGGGAACATCTGCATGATTATTTTACCCGGACGCGGGCGATCCGGCGTGGCATTATCGAGGCGGGTCAGGATACCGATGCCCCGGATTTTGGCCGCGGAGGACACGGTTAAGTGCGGGCGCTGGCGAGAACGATTGCCCTCTCTCTAGGGTTAGGTCTTGCCGCGCAGATGTCCTTGGCTGCCGTGGATATCTCGCCGCGACCGGACCTGCGCGAGGTTCAGGCGCCTGATCGGGCGGTGATCATCACGAGGACGCTCTCGCCCTTTGCACCGCCTAGCTCCATGCGTCCTCAACCCCGTGGATCGCAGACCTACCAGGTGGCGCAGGCTGAAACGCTGGTCTCCCGGGGAGGCATCCGGTTCGAGCCGGTTCTTTCGGCAATGACTTCGCCCCGCCCGATCGAACGGCCGCGCGTGCGCATCGTCCGGCCCGTTGCGACGGCGTCTGCCGTCCGACCGCTGCCGGGCGTATCGGGTCGCGTGGCGAAGCTGAAGGGCGAACGGATTTGCCGGGACAACTCCATACGTGGCCGCAAGATCTCTTCGATCCCGGGCAAGTTGCGCGGATGTGGTGTGCGCAATCCGGTTCAGGTCATCTCGGTTGATGGAGTTCCCCTTAGCCGGGCGGCAACGATGGATTGTGACACCGCGCGTGCGTTGAAAACCTGGGTCCAGAAGGGCGTGAAGCCGGCGGTGGGCCGTCTGGGGGGAGGTGTCGCCTCCCTCAAGGTGGCCGCGCATTATTCCTGCCGAACGCGCAATAACCGCCCCGGCGGGAAGATTTCGGAGCATGGCAAGGGCCGTGCAATCGATATATCAGCGATCAATTTGCAGAATGGACGGTCGTTGAGCGTGCTGACGGGCTGGCGTGACCCTGTTCAGGGCAAGGTCCTCAAGAAGATGCACAAGACAGCCTGCGGGCCGTTTGGCACCGTGCTGGGCCCCAATTCCGATCGCTATCACAAAGATCATTTCCATCTCGACACGGCCCGCCATGGCCGCGGACCTTATTGCCGTTAGCGCAGGTTCAGGCGTGGCGCCTCGCCGATCGGAATGATACCCAGATAGGTAGTGCCGTTGCGAAAGCTCAAAGGCGCATCGATGCTGTCGGAACTGCCGGACAGGCTGGCCAGTAGGCCCAGGGCCATCTCGCTGGTGCCCTCCATTTCTGCCGGAACACCCCCGGCATCCACCGCCATCCTCAGCATTTCCCTCCAGTTCCGGGCCTTTACCAGCAACTCGCCCGTGGGTTGTCCCGTTCTGTCTACATCAACCTCGCCGCTGGCGCGGACGGCCAGTTCCCCCCAGCTTCCGCGTGCATCCTTGACTTTGATCCGGGTGATGTCAGGCCGCGCTTCTTCAATCGCGCGGATATCGAGCGGGCGTGCGAAGGAAACGGCGGTGTCCACCCGCATCTCATCGATATGGTCCGGGAGCGTTCCCCCTTGGTCGAGTAGGTTGCGTAATTCATCGCCTGGGATCAGCTTGTTCGCCTCGACAGCCATGTCATAGCTGAGCGGAACATCCACGGTTTCCCGAACGCCAGCGGTCAGTGTATCAAACGTGGCGGCCCAGCCATCGGAAGAGTTGAAGGTGACGCCCTCCATGAGCAGGTTGGCCCGGTCCAGTTCCAGGGCGTCATTGGGTTTTACAACGATGCTGGCGCGCATCTTGGACGCCGAAACGCTGATCCTCTGGAACGGTGTGGCGATGGTCTGGTCGTCCGGCCAGACGACAAT
>JABDPP010000041.1 GCA_013042765.1 Litoreibacter sp. | reverse complement strand
AGCCGAGCGGCTTCAACACGACCACGGCGCAGATGGCACCGCGTTTTTTTCAGCCCACCTGCATGCCTGCCAAGCCAACCTGCAAAGTTTTGCCGACACCGTTGATCCGGGGCAGCTGAACGCAGTTGCCGACCGTATCAGCGCCGCGCGCAAAGTCCTCCTTTTGGGCGCGCTCGGATCGACAGGTGTCGTGGAATACCTCTCCTACATGGCCAATTTCTGCGCTGACAACTGGCAGATGGCTGGCCGAATGGGCGCATCTGTTGGCGCAGGCCTGACTGGACTGGACAAGCAGGACGCCCTGATCATCGTGACCAAGCCACCTTTCTCGGAACGCGCAATTCGCGCGGCTGAGCTGGCACAGAAACGGGGCGCCTATGTCGTGCTCATCACCGACAGCCTGGCTTGCCCTGCACTTAGACATGCTTCGGCCCATTTCATTGTGCCGACGGATAGCCCGCATTTCTATTCTTCTTACGTGGTCACGATGTTTCTCGTTGAGGCGCTGATCGGGATGATCGAAAGCCGATCCGGAGAGATCTCGCGGGCACGAATTGCAGAAGTAGAAGGAGCGAACAGAATCCTGGCAGAAGTCTGGGAAACCTGAACACCAACAACAACATCACAACAAACAAGGGAGTCCATGATGTTACAAAAACTGAAACTCATAGCCGCCGGGATCGCAACTGCGACCGTAATGGCGCCCGCGGCAATGGCCGAAGACTTCATCACCATCGGAACCGGCGGCGTCACGGGTGTTTACTATCCGACAGGTGGCGCAATCTGCCGCCTCGTCAACAAGGGGCGCCGGGATCACGGCATCCGCTGCTCGGTCGAGTCGACCGGCGGCTCGGTCTACAACATCAACACGATCCGCGAGGGTGAACTCGAATTCGGCGTGGCGCAGTCCGACTGGCAGTACCATGCCTATAACGGTTCCTCCCGCTTCGAAGAGGCCGGGCCGTTCGAAGATCTTCGCGCCGTATTCTCGGTCCACCCGGAGCCATTTACCGTGGTCGCCCGTGCCGATGCAGGTGTCACGACGTTTGAAGACCTCAAGGGCAAGCGCGTCAACATCGGCAACCCTGGCTCTGGCCAGCGTGGTACGATGGAAGTTCTGATCAAGGCATTGGGTTGGACGACCGACGATTTCGCACTGGCGACGGAATTGAAGGCCGCCGAGCAATCCGCCGCACTCTGCGACAACCAGATCGATGCGATGGTCTACACAGTAGGGCACCCGTCGGGGTCGATCCAGGAAGCTACGACAGCGTGCGACTCGGTTCTGGTTGAGGTGTCGGGCGCAGCGGTCGATAAACTCGTCGCCGACAACCCGTTCTACCGCACCGCCACCATTCCGGGCGGCATGTATCGCGGCAACGATAATGACGTCATGACCTTCGGCGTCGGCGCGACTTTCGTGACTTCGGCCGCTGTGTCCGAAGAGGCCGTCTACACGGTAGCCAAGTCGGTCTTTGAAAACCTGGGCGACTTCAAGGGTCTGCACCCGGCTTTCGCCAATCTGAAGGCTGAAGAAATGATCAAGGACGGCCTGTCTGCTCCCGTCCATGACGGTGCAGCCAAGTTTTACCGTGAAATGGGTTGGATGAACTAACCCGCACATGACAAGTGCCTCGGGGGCCAGGTCCCCGAGGCAGTTCTCAATGCCGTATTTCAAGACTTTCACAAGAAAACCGCGGCGGGACCAAAGGGTGGAACAAAGCAATGGCCAGTGCAGATGACCGCAAACTGAGTGAAGAAGAGCTTCAGGAACTCGTTGCCGCCAGCGACAGCGGGGCGCGCAGCCCGGAAGGTTCGGTCGGCGTGTTCGTCGCGGCCGTCGCGCTGATCTGGTCCATCTTCCAGGTTCTCCTCGCATCGCCTGCCGCTCCCTATATCCTGCCGGGCGATCTGATCAACAATTCACGTCAGATCCACCTCGCCTTCGCGATCTTTCTGGCTGCCATGGCCTATCCGCTTTTCAAATCGAGCCCGCGCCATCTCATCCCCTGGTATGACTGGATCTTGGGCATCGCGGGCGCGCTGCTGGCCCTGTATGGATACTTTTTCTATGACAAGATCGTGAGCAACGGCGGGTTGGCGGATACGGCGGATTCCTATTTTGCATTGGCCGGTCTGGCGCTGTTATTCCTGGCGGCCTATCGCACATTGGGACCCGTGATGGTCGTGCTGGCAGTCATTTTCCTGATGTATGTCTTCTTCGGCTCGTCCGAGTGGGTTCCTGACCAGATCCGTTGGGCAGGTGCTTCGTTGCGCAAAGCCATGAGCCATATGTGGATCACTTCCGAAGGTGTGTTTGGCATTGCCCTTGGCGTGTCGACCAAGTTTGTGTTCCTGTTCGTGTTGTTCGGCGCGCTCCTGGATAAGGCAGGCGCGGGCAATTACTTCATCAAGATGGCATTTGGTGCTCTTGGCCATCTGCGCGGGGGGCCCGCAAAGGCAGCGGTCGTAGGCTCCGCGGCAACCGGTCTGATTTCCGGCTCGTCCATTGCCAACGTCGTGACGACCGGCACCTTTACGATCCCGCTTATGAAACGGGTGGGCTTTTCCGCCGAGAAGGCCGGTTCGGTCGAGGTTGCCTCATCAGTCAACGGTCAGATCATGCCACCCGTCATGGGGGCTGCCGCGTTCCTGATGGTGGAATATGTCGGCATTTCCTATGTCGAGGTTATCACGCACGCATTTCTGCCCGCCGTGATTTCCTACATCGCGCTGGTCTATATCGTTCACCTAGAAGCAGTGAAAAACAACATGCCGACACTGGGAAACCGGGTCGTCTCAATGGGCCGCACCATCGGCGGTATGTTTGCATTCTTCGCCGGGTTCGCGCTGCTTTGCTATGCCACGCAATACCCCGTCGCCCTGGTCGTGTCGCTGTTCCCCGGCGGGTCCGGCTGGATACTGTCTGCCCTGCTTGGCCTCATCTATATCGCGCTGGTCTGGCTGGCCTCTCAAACCGAAGATTTGCAACCCGACGATCCCAATGCGGAGGTCGTAGAACTGCCCGAGATCGACAAGATCTACAAATCCGGCCTCTACTACCTGCTGCCGATCATCGTGCTGGTTTACTTCCTGATGATCGAACGCAAGTCCCCCGGCCTGTCGGCCTTCTGGGCGACAATGCTGCTGTTCTTCATCCTCCTGACCCAAAAAACACTCAAGGCCATGTTCCGAGGCGAGGCCAACGCGACCGCGCAATTGCGTGACGGCGTTCAGGACTGGGTAGAGGGCATGATCGACGGCGCTCGCAACATGATCGGGATCGGCTTGGCGACGGCCACCGCAGGGATCATCGTCGGCACGGTCTCGCTGACGGGAATCGGACAGGTCATGGCCGATTTCGTGGAGTTTCTCTCCGGGGGCAATCTGATCCTGATGCTCATCTTCGTAGCAATCCTGTCGCTGATCCTGGGCATGGGGCTTCCGACGACTGCAAACTATATCGTTGTCTCCTCTCTCATGGTCGCCGTGGTCGTCGAGCTTGGGGCGCAATCCGGCCTGGTTGTGCCGTTGATCGCGGTGCATTTGTTCGTCTTCTATTTCGGCATTATGGCCGACGTGACGCCGCCAGTGGGGCTTGCAAGTTTCGCTGCGGCCGCCGTCTCAGGCGGAGACGCAATCCGCACCGGCTTTACGGCGTTCTTCTACAGCCTGCGCACCGTGGCGCTGCCATTTGTCTTTATCTTCAACACCGACCTGTTGCTCATCGACGTGACATGGCTGCAGGGCATCATCGTTTTCATTGTCGCCACGATTGGCATCCTGATTTTCACTGCCGCGACCATGGGCTGGTTCCTGACCAAGAACCGCATCTGGGAAACCGCCGCGATGCTGCTGATCGCCTTCGCCCTCTTCCGACCGGGGTTCTTCATGGACATGATCCAGCCGCCCTATGAGGAAATTGCGCCCGCCGAATTCGCGCAGGCCCTGGCCGATGCCGAACCTGGCAGCACGCTGCGCACGGTGATCTCGGGTCCTGACTTCGACACGCTGAAAATGAAAGACCTGACTGTGCCACTGACGGTCCCCGGCGCAGAAGGGAGCGATGCACGTCTTGGCGCGTTGGGCCTGATCCTGATCCCCGAAGGCGACGTTTTGCGGTTGGATGAACCGATGTTCGGCACCGATCTGTCCGACGCATTGTCGTCATTCGATTTCTACGGCGATGATCCGGTCTCTATCAGCTCAGTGCAGGCGACCGCCGATCAATGGCCCAAGGAATTGATGTTTTTCCCGGCCCTGCTCTTGCTCGGGCTGATCGCCTTGATGCAATCGCGCCGCGCCGAACCGACCCAAGAAGGAGCCACAGCATGATCAAGAATGTTCTTTGCGCCGTCGACGTCAACAACCCGGACGAAGACCGCACCGTGCTCGAGATGGCAGCGCGCCTGGCAAAACTGGACGATGCCCAACTCGATGTAATAGCCGTGGTTCCGGATTTTGGCGCATCTGTGGTGGGCCGGTATTTCCAGGATCATCACGTGGTGACCGCCAGGGACACAGCTGGAGATGTTCTGGGAGAATTTGTGGCCGACGTGCTGGGAGAAGACGTGAATGCCAAGACTCGGCATATCGTCGCTGTTGGCTCGGTCTACGAAGAGGTCCTGAAAGCGGCCAAACTTGGCGAGGCCGATCTTATCGTCATCGGCGCGCATCGCCCGGACCTTAAGGACTACCTCATCGGGCCCAATGCCTCGCGCGTTGTCCGGCACGCATCCTGCTCGGTCTATGTCGTAAGATAACAAACCACGCCCGATGTCGCGGGCTGGCAAGTCCCCTCATTCCCTTTGAGTCGGACAATACGCGGGCTCCAGACCCCGCCCTGATCTTGATGTCTGAAACGGCCTGCCAATGTCCGGTCTGAGCCCGGAGCTGACAGCCAGAAGCACATCCGGCACCGGTCATGCCGAGTGGGAAGCGGTCATTCGCTGCAACCAGTGCCAAAATCCTGACTGTCGCCAAAGTGCCCGTAGGATCTGAATGCGCCAAGGTGCCGTTTCGGCGCTCAGCGTCTACGGTGCAAGGCAGTATGCGGCCACTCGAAGGAGCGCGATTGCACCGTTGCAGATCGAGAGATCCAGCCAGCCAAATGTTGCGCCGGGCGGCCTACGGTCACAAATCGGCGTTTGCTATCTTATCCTACTGTCTCATATGCTCGGCAAATCCACCCGCTGAAGATAGGAGTGCTCGTGGGCCACTTTTCGGACCGGAGAGATTTTGCCATTGCTGTTTGCAAGGAGGCCGGCGTACGTGCTGTCGAGTATTTCGCGGACCGAAGCGCCCTTGTTGTGGACCAGAAGGGGGCTCAGGACTGGGTCAGCGAGGCCGACCGGAATGTCGAAACCTTCATCCGCCAGAGGATCGCTGCGGCTTGGCCCGAGGACGGGATCTTCGGGGAGGAGCACGCTGCCACGGCAGGAAAGAGCGGTTTCGACTGGGTGATTGACCCGATCGACGGGACAACGAATTTCGTTAATGGAATTCCAGCCTGGACCATTGTCCTGGCAGGTGTTTCGCAAGGGCAGACACAAGTCGGGGTTATCCACGATCCCAATGTGGACGAGACCTATGTTGCGATCCGGGGCGGAGGATCGACACTGAATGGCTCCGGGATGCAAGTCGCCTCAGGTGTTGCACTGGAAGACGGGACGGTCGCGGTTGGTTACTCCAACCGGGTCGAGACGCGAAACGTTTTACCGATCGTCGCGGATCTGGTCGCGCGAGGCGCAATGTTTCATCGGAACGCCAGTGGAGCATTGTCCCTGGCCTATGTCGCGGCGGGACGGCTTCTGGGGTATGTCGAAGAACATATGAACGCCTGGGATTGTCTCGCCGGGCAACTGCTTATCGCGGAAGCCGGCGGTCGCATCGAAGAGCAGGACGCCGACAAGATGATCCGCGACGGCGGCCGTGTGATCGTTGGAACGCCGGATGTGTTTGAGACGCTACTCACCATTGCCGAGGGTGCCTGGACAGGTGGACCCCGTTCAGGCGATTGAACGCCAGGCAGTCTCCGGCTTGAGGGTCGAAAGTTCCGCGCACCAGTAGTGCCCTTGTGACGGCTGGTCGTGGCATCTGTCGATTGGTGAACCCGAAAGGCCGCACCAAAGGAGTGTCCCAACGGCCCCATGGCTGACGATAGCCAGGTCTGCGCCGTCATGTCTGTTGATGATCGAGGTGACCGCGTGGTGAATTCGCGCCTGTGCATCTGCTGCGGTTTCCCAGCCACAAAAACTGATCCGAGGTCGAGCGAAGAAGGCATCAGCGGCGGCCTCGAATTCCGCCGGTGGCAGGAACCCAGTGGCGCTGCGGTCGTTCTCGCCGAGGAGGGGATCAACCTTGACAGGCAGGTTTCGAGGTCGGGCAAGGATTTCTGCGGTATCGCACGCCTTCTTCTCAGCACTGGTCCAGATATGAGTGACCCCGGCGAAGGTCTCGGAAGCGGCAAACGCGGCGGCTCGGTGGCGGCCAGCTTCGTTGAGGGTCCAATCCGTGATCGGAATGTCCGGATCGATGGTTACTTCCGGGTGAGTGATTACGAGGAGGCTTGGCATCTATTCGGGCAGAAGAACGGGGCCCCTTTCGGCGAAACCCATACGCACCTCGGCACCGGGCCCGAGCGGTGCGTCCACATTCTCATGGACAGCGAAGACCTGACCGAAAGCGCCGGTCAGTGTGTACTCCATGCGGACGCCCACATAGGTCGCCTTGGCCACGGTGGCCGGAATGCCCTGCTCGCTTCCGATCACGAGACGGGAGGGACGGACGGCAATGGTTGCAGGGCCTTCGGGCAACCCGCGTGAGGAGAGCGTGTGTCGGTACCCCTCGATCTCGATTGTGGCCGCGTCGCCATCGACAGCGATGATCTGACAGGCGAGCAGGTTCGCCTCGCCTATGAAATCCGCGACGAATTGGTCGTTGGGGGCATCGTAGAGCTGACGCGGGGTGCCAATCTGCGCGATGGCGGCGTTGCGCATTACCACGATTTCGTCGGACACGGCCAAAGCCTCCTCCTGATCGTGGGTGACGTAGACGACGGTCAGGCCAAGATCCTGCTGGATGGCACGGATGTCTTCGCGCACCTGACGGCGCAGCTTGGCATCGAGGTTTGAGAGCGGTTCGTCAAACAAAAGCACCTGTGGCTCCAGCACCAGCGCGCGGGCGACAGCGACGCGTTGCTGCTGCCCACCCGAGAGTTCGGACGGCAGGCGGGCATCGAACCCCTTGAGGCCGACCAACTCCAACCCCTGCAGCGCGCGGCTGCGGGCCTCGTCTTTCACAAAGCCCGAGAAAGTCAGGCCATACCTGACGTTTTCAAGAACGCTCATATGTGGAAACAGCGCGTAGGACTGGAAAACCATCGAGACGTCTCGGTCGGTGGCGGGCAGCTTGGTCACATCGCGGTCACCAATCAGGATCTTACCCGAGGTGGCCATTTCCAGCCCCGCGATCATACGAAGTGTCGTCGTCTTGCCACAGCCCGAGGGGCCGAGGAGCGTCACCAACTTGCCGGCCTCGACATGGAGGTCGATGTTGTCTACGGCGACCACATCCTTGCCGAACACCTTCGATACGCCGTCGAAGCGGACCGGCGCGGCCTTTGAGCCGATTGTCATGTCCGTCATTTCGATTTCTCCGTTCCGTGCTGCGTGCGCCGCCCGATCTGGACCCGGCCGACAAGAAGTTGCAAAAGCCCGACTGCTGACAGCATCACGAAGATCAGCGTCGTGGAATAGGCGATGGCGAGGCCATAGTCGTTATTCTCGACCCGCCCGATGAT
>JABDPP010000445.1 GCA_013042765.1 Litoreibacter sp. | reverse complement strand
AAAGCTTGAGCAGCGGAAAAATAATTCCGATTCAATTAATCAGATATTGACCTGAGTATTTTTGTCGGAAATAAGAAATCCGTCGAAGCTAAGAGGATTATCGATGATTGCTCGCTCATTCCTGATCGCTGCCGCGTTAGCTGCAGCCCTCCCCGCCACCGCCGATGTCAATGTCTACTCCTACCGTCAACCGGATCTGATTAAGCCTCTGATGGATGCCTTTACCGAGGAAAGCGGCATCAAGGTCAACGTGGCCTTCCTTAACAAGGGCCTCGTCGAACGCCTGCAGGCCGAAGGCAGCCGTTCGCCCGCCGACCTGATCTTCACCGTCGACATTTCACGGCTATCAGCCGTGGTAAATGCCGGCCTGACTCAACCCGTCGAGAGCACAGCGCTTGAGGCCAACATTCCCGCGCAATACCGTGATCCGGGCAACCAATGGTTTGGCCTGACCACCCGCGCGCGGATTGTCTACGCCTCGAAAGACCGTGTCGCCGACGGCGAGGTTACAACCTATGAAGACCTGGCCGATCCAAAGTGGAACGGCCGGATCTGCGTGCGCTCCGGCACCAACGCCTATAACGTGGCGCTGACCTCCGCCGTTATCCACCACCACGGTGAAGAGGGCGCGAAATCCTGGCTCGAAAGAGTGAAAGCCAATCTCGCCCGCAAACCGCAGGGCAATGACCGCGCACAGGTCAAGGCGATCTGGGCCGGCGAATGCGATATTTCCCTGGGTAATACCTATTACATGGGCGCGATGCTCGGCAATGAAGAGCAGAAGCCCTGGGCCGATTCCGTGCGCATCGTCTTCCCCAAGTTCGAGAATGGTGGCACTCATGTGAACGTCTCGGGCATGGCGCTGACCAAGGCAGCGCCGAACAAAGAAGAGGCTATCAAGCTGATGGAGTTCCTGGCCTCCCCGAAAGCACAAGAGATCTATGCGGCGGACAATTTCGAATACCCGATCGCACCGGGCACGAACTCGGATCCCCTGGTCGCGGGTTGGGGCAGCTTTGAGGCCGACGACGTGAACCTGATGACACTGGCAGGCAATCGCCCGACCGCCCTGCGTCTAACCGAAGAGGTCGATTTCGACGGCTGAATTTCCGCCTCCGGCGGGGATATTTGAAGAGAAATGAAACCAGTCATCTCTCGCTCTTCACATTCTGGTTTCGCTTTTCTGGAAATATCCCCGCCGGGGGCAAAGTAATCAGGAAACGGGGCCCGTCAGGACCTCTTTTTCTTGCCCGGATCAGCGCCCCTTGAACAAGCCGCCCATGATCCCCCGAACGATGGCCGTTCCGGCCTTCGTGCCGATCGAACGCATCATGGATTTGGCGAATGCGGTTCCCACGGAATCGCCGCGACGGCCGGTTTTACGTTTCGATGTCGAACGACCCACCCGGGCACCGGAATAGCGCCGACCGGTCTGGTATTCCCGTTCGCGCGCTTCCAGTTCTTCTTCGTGCCGTTCCGCCTCCTCGGCGTCCCGCGCGGCCTTTTCTGCCCGATCCTTCAGGATCTCATGGGCCGATTTCCGGTCAAGCGCAGTGTCATATTTCCCCGCTACCGGCGAGGTGTTGATCGCCGCCCGGCGTTCGTTTTGTGTAATCGGGCCCAGTTGTGAGCTGGGCGGACGGATCAGGGTGCGTTCGACTACCCCCGGCATGCCCTTGCGGACCAGAAATGAGGTGACGGCCTCGCCCACGCCGACTTCGCGGATAGCCTCCTCGACATCGAAGCGCGGGTTTTCGCGGTAGGTGTCAGCGGCGGCGCGAAGTTCGCGCTGGTCCTTTCGGGTGAAGGCCCGCAGTGCATGCTGGATCCGGTTTCCGAGCTGGCCCAGGATATCCTCGGGCACATCGCCGGGCTGCTGCGTGATGAAATAGACCCCGACCCCTTTGGACCGGATCAGCCGCGCCACCTGCTCGACCTTATCGACGAGCGCTTTTGGAGCGCCGTCAAAGAGCAGATGTGCTTCATCGAAGAAGAACACAAACTTGGGTTTGTCGGGGTCACCCACTTCGGGGAGCGTCTCGAAAAGCTCGCTGAGAAGCCAGAGGAGGAAGGTTGCATAGAGGCGCGGCGCGCCCATCAAACGATCCGCTGCAAGAATGTTGATCCTACCGCGTCCCGTCTCATCAAAGTCGAACATGTCCTCGAGGTCCAGCGCGGGTTCGCCGAAGAAATCTTCTGCCCCCTGGTTTTCCAGCACCAGCAGCCGGCGCTGGATCGCGCCTACCGATTGCGAAGACACGAAACCGTAGCGCAGCTGCAGCTCCTTGGCGTTCTTGCCGATCCAGACCAGCAGCGATTGCAGGTCCTTGAGATCGAGAAGCGGCAGGCCTTCTTCGTCTGCGACACGGAAGGCGATGTTGAGAATCCCTTCCTGCGCCTCGCTAAGCTCCAGCAGGCGAGACAGCAGCAGCGGCCCCATCTCGGAGACGGTTGTGCGCACCGGGGGGCCCTTTTCACCGTAC
>JABDPP010000440.1 GCA_013042765.1 Litoreibacter sp. | reverse complement strand
GTTGTTGAGAGACGCGATCACCTGTCTTCGGTCGGCTGAAGACCATATACTTCGCGATCCTGCCTCTTTGACTGGGCGGGTGCGCAATGGCTGAAGTTCAGCTCTCCTTTGAAGATCTGATGCCGGTTGATCTGGCGGGGCGGAGCTTTCCGGCCTGCGGCGTGACCTTGAGCGCACGCAACAAGTTCGTCCGCAACACCGCCTCGGGTGGCGTGATAAAGTTCAAGTTTGATGCACCCAGCAAGGTCGGCGATCTCGTGCTGATCAATTGCACTGCAGGCGGCATGGTCTGGGTGTTCAACCATCAGGATGAAATCGTGGAAACGGTCGGGCTTCCGGCTGCGCCCCACGACACGACCACGACGGTCAGTTTCGGAATGCCGGGGATAGCGCGCATGGATGTGCGGCTCGCCGGCGAAGGTGCGATCGATCAGCTCTCCTTCGAGGTGGATGACGCTGTTATTGCTTCCTCGTCCGACTGCAGGCCGCGCAGACATAGGGGGCGGTCACGCCGGAAAGCCGGTGGGCTCCAAAAGGTGACCTCCAACCGGGCGCAAACGATGATGCCACGGGCTCTCGCGCGCCCCAAGGGGGCATTGAACCTTGTTTATGATGTGGATGATGAAACGGTAGGAGGTCGCGCGGACATGACTGAAAAACAGCGAGAAACAGGCAACATGGCAGGCAACTCGACACGTGTGGATGACGGCGGCAATGAGATCCCCTGTTTTGTCTCAGGCACGTCAATCGCGACCGCGCGCGGCGAGATCCTGATCGAAGATCTGAAAGTGGGTGATGCGGTTGTGACCCGTGATAACGGCATCCAGAAGATCCGGTGGATCGGGAGCCGCCGCATCTCGCCCAAGCAGATGGAGGAACATCCTCATCTAAAACCGATTCTGATCGAGAAGGGCTCTCTCGGTAACGGTTTGCCCGACCGCCACTTGATGCTGAGCCCGAATCACCGCCTGCTGGTGAACACCGATCGCGTCAGCCTTCATTACCGTGATCCGGAGGCCCTGATCTCCGCCAAGCACCTGATCAACCCGTCGCGCGGGGTACGCCCGATCGCCATCACCGGTACAACCTATTTCCACCTGATGTTCGACCAGCATCAGGTAATTTTGTCGAACGGGGCATGGACCGAGAGTTTCCGGCCCTCAGACCGCTCGCTCAAAGCTGTTGGCAATGCCCAACGGACCGAAATTTTCGAACTGTTTCCCGGGCTGCAGGGAACAGAAGGGCGCAAGAACTATGCGCCCGCACGGCCTGATCTGAAAACGGATCGGGCTGCCTTGGTGTTGTTTAAATAGTTCAAGCAGCTGCCAGGTCGGGCCTTCGGGACTGACGATCTTACTGGCAATCAGTGTCTGGGGTCACCTTCGGGTGGCCCCATTCTGGCTTGAAAGGGCCTAGCGCTGTGTTTCGCGCCACGCGGCCCAGTCTTCCGGTGTATCGAGGTCATGGAGCGCATGCAGATCCGGCAATGGCACCAGCTCGACCTTCGAGAGGTGCCGTTTGATGACTGGCTGGGCGCCTTGATCCCCCTCCAGTTCAAGAACTTCGGGAAAGAGCGCCGCCCGAAACAGCACGGGATGCCCGGGCTTGCCTGTCTCGCTGGCGCCACGCAGGATCAGGGCCGGGGAGGTTCTCGCCCGTGTCAGAACGGACTTCAGGTCCTCAGGCGTCAGCGCCGGCAGATCTGCGAGCACGACCATGGCCTGTGCCTCCTGCACCTGCGACAGCCCAACCTGCAGCGAATGCGCCTGTCCGAACTCCGAGCCCATCGTGTGGATGATTTCCACATCGAGACCTACGAGCGCCTTGTCGCGGTCGGGGCGATCGGGTGGCAGCACCACGATCACCCTGCCGCACTTGGCGGCAAGACAGGCCATCGCGCGATCCCGCAGAAGCGGCATACCACGCACTTCCTCGAGAAGCTTGTCGCGCCCGCGCATGCGCCGAGATGCACCGCTTGCAAGCAGCAGAATGGCCGTGTCACGTTTGGTGTCGGTTTCTGAGATCATGGATCCTGAATAGCGGTGTCAGAAGATCTGTCCAACCCGCTTTGTGTCCTATGGCATGCATGGATATTTATAGCCAAAAAGAAATTCTAAAAAACAGTATCTTACATGGCTTTGTTTAGATTTGCGTCAATCTTTTCAAGAAAACCTTCCGTGGTCAGCCAGCTCTGATCTGGCCCCACAAGCAGCGCGAGATCCTTGGTCATGAAGCCGCTTTCCACGGTTTCGACAACCACGCGTTCCAGCGTTTCTGCAAATCTCATCAACTCGGTATTATCGTCGAGTTTGGCGCGATGCTTCAGGCCACCGGTCCAGGCGTAGATCGAGGCGATCGAGTTGGTGGAGGTCGCCTCACCCCTCTGATGCTGCCGGTAGTGCCGGGTGACTGTCCCGTGGGCGGCCTCTGCCTCCACGATCTTGCCATCGGGCGTCATCAGCTGTGAGGTCATCAGACCAAGCGAGCCGAACCCCTGCGCAACGGTGTCAGATTGCACGTCGCCGTCATAGTTCTTGCAGGCCCAGACAAAACCGCCGTTCCATTTCATCGCGCAGGCGACCATGTCATCGATCAGGCGGTGTTCATAGGTGATGCCAGCGGCCTTGAAGCGCTCTTCGAATTCCTCCTCATAGACCTTCTGGAACAGTTCAAGAAAACGCCCGTCATATTGCTTGAGGATCGTATTCTTGGTGGAGAGGAAAACCGGCCAGCCCAGATTAAGCCCGTAATTCATCGATGCGCGCGCAAAATCGAGGATCGACTGGTCGAGGTTGTACATCGACAGGAACACGCCAGAAGAGGGGGCGTCAAACACCTCGTGCTCGATAACCGTACCGTCCTCGCCGGCGAATTTCATTGATAGCTTGCCGGGACCGGGAAATTTCATATCGGTGGCACGGTACTGGTCGCCAAAGGCGTGGCGCCCGATGACGATTGGCTGGGTCCAGCCCGGAACAAGCCGTGGAACGTTGCTGCAGATGATAGGCGAGCGAAACACGACGCCGCCCAGGATGTTGCGAATGGTCCCGTTCGGGCTGCGCCACATCTTTTTGAGGCCAAACTCTTCGACCCGGCCCTCGTCAGGCGTGATCGTGGCGCATTTCACGCCGACGCCGATCTCCTTGATCTTGTTGGCAGCATCCACGGTGATCTGGTCTTCGGTGCGGTTGCGCTCTTCCATTCCAAGATCGTAATAGAGCAGATCGACATCGAGGTAGGGCAGGATCAGTTTCTTCTTGATGAAATCCCAGATGATGCGGGTCATTTCATCGCCATCAAGCTCGACGATGGGGTTGGCTACCTTGATCTTGGACATGGGTACGTCTCCGGTGGGGTGAAACCTTTGCCGTGGTCTTAGTCGAAAACAATCCGCGTGCAAAGAGTTTGTATGCGAATGTATACCGCAATTCAGTTTACGACCTGATGTAAATCCCGATTTCGCGACAGATCGTAATCTTTTCTGAACGCTTTGCCGCCTAAGAGAGCCGCAAAAGGAGGTGCCGCGATGCTCAAGATTGCGTTTTTGGCATGCATTGCGCTCGGGTCTCTCATAACCGGGCCTTTTCTGCTCTTAGTGTCGTCAGAGCCACGTCCGGGCTCACCGGTTCTGGTGCTTGCGCCGCCATGGACCGGCGGGGCCAGCGCGGTCGTGCAAGAGGCGGGTTTGCGGGAGATTGGTCCGGAGAGGGCGATATTAGCCGCGCTTGCCGACTACGAGCGGGTGGAAGATCTGGGGCTGCTGTCTTCAGCCGGAGCTTGGTTTGTGATTGACGGCGAACACATCGCCTCACTTTGTGGAGTTTGAAGAAATGACGAATTCAACGGATAGCGGCGTGGTGGATCAGTCCGACGAAGGGGTTCGGTTTCCCTATTACGCCTCCCTCGCGCTTACGCCGGTGGTGGTCCTGACGGCATGGTTGGTCGGCAATGCGCCGGTCCCGTTCGCGCTGTTCTCTGGGGCCATGCTCGCCGTTGCCTTCCTTGCAAATCGGTTTCTCGGGACATTTGTACCGATGGCCCTGGCGCTAACGCTGACCGGGCAGGGCATTGCCTTTACGGCCGCCTTTTCAGGGCACCCATGGCAGGTCGATTCCCACATGCTGTTCTTTGCGATTCTCGCGGTTCTGGTGGTGATGTATGATGTGCGCGCACTGCTCCTTGCCGCGGGGTTGATCGTTGTTCATCACCTGTCTCTGAGCATTGTCTTGCCGTCTCTAATCTATCCCTCGGCGGATCTTCAGACCAATATTGAACGCACGCTGATTCACGGGGCAATTGTCGCTTTGGAGACCGTGATCCTAATCCTCTCCGTTCGGCGTCGCAATCGTCTCGATCTGGACCTCGCCCATCAGCGCGAGGAACTCATGGATGCCAGTTTTATCGCGACCCAGGCTCAGGAGCAGAGCGAAAAGGAACGCAAATCCGCCGAAGAGGTAACGCTCATGGTGCGCACCCATCTCAAGAAGTTGTCACAACGCGATCTCACCTGTGAGATCGAGACGGCAATGCCTGAGGGTTATGAAGAATTGCGGTCTGATTTCAATGATGTGATCCGGACCCTCAAGGATTTTCTGCAAACGACTGCAGAGACATCTCATGAGTTCCAGTCAAGTTCGGGCGAACTGTCATCGGCTGCCCTCGAGTTGTCACGCAGAACGGAATCACAAGCCGCCGCACTGACGGAAACCGCAGCCTCGCTCGACCAGTTGACTGACGCACTTGAAAAAACGGCATCGGGAGCGAATGCCGCCAATAGTACGGCCCGGGAGGCCCGCACAGACGCGCTCAAGAACGGTGAGGTGGTACAGGACGCCGTACACGCAATGGGCGAGATCGAGGCTTCCTCGACCGAGATTTCAAAGATCATCGACGTTATCGAGGACATTTCGTTCCAGACCAATCTGCTGGCGTTGAACGCCGGGGTAGAAGCCGCGCGGGCAGGGGAGAGCGGCCGTGGTTTCGCGGTCGTAGCGGCCGAAGTACGAGAATTGGCGCAGCGCACCTCCCAGGCCGCCCAGGAGGTAAAGGAGTTGATTTTCAAGAGTTCCGATCAGGTGAAGAATGGCTCACGCCTGGTGAATGCGGCTGGGGAAGCGTTAACCGAGATCGTCGGGCAAGTCGCTCAGGCCAGCGATCTGATCGATGAAATTTCCACTGCGACACGCGAACAAGCCGGGTCGGTCGGGGAGATGAACGAAGCTGTGAAGTCGTTGGATATCTCGACACAGAACAACGCCGCGATGGTGGAGGAAATGACCGCGATGGGTCAGAAGATGGCGGATGGATCGTCTGATTTGTCGGCTGCGATGTCAGGGTTTGTCCTGACGTCCGCCGACGACGAGAATGGTCTGAGCACTCAGGACTTCATTTCGGCCCACGCGGGTTGAGCAGGGGCGTTCAGCGTTCAGGGATCAGACCACGGGGGCTGAAGCGCAGGACGAGCAGCAAGACGACCCCCATCGTCAAAAGCCGCATATGGGCCGCTGATGCGAGGAGATGCTGTTTCAGGCTGGAACCCTCCGACAGCCCCGCCGTGACGGTTTCCATCACGAAAAGACCGAGGGGCTCTACCTGGACCCAAAGAAACCATACGAGAAAGCCACCCAATACGGCTCCGAAATTGTTGCCCGATCCGCCGACGATGACCATCACCCAGATCAGGAACGTGTAGCGCAATGGCTGATAGGTTCCCGGTGTGAGTTGCCCGTCCAGCGTCGTCATCATCGCTCCTGCAACACCGCAAATGGCGGATCCCAGAATAAAGACCTGAAGGTGCCGCGCTGTTACGTCCTTGCCCATTGCCTCGGCGGCGACCTCATTGTCGCGTATGGCCCGCATCATCCGACCCCAGGGCGAATTCCAAGCTTTCTGCGCGAGCCAGAGCAATATGATCAGGACAATTGTGAAAAGGAACGCGTATCCGAGCTTTACGTAAAGGGTAGACGCTGTCGTTGGATCAAGCCCGAGCGCGGCTGCGTTCTGAACGAACTCCGCTGAATTCTGCAGATCAATCTCGTAGGGCACCGGCCGGGGGATGCCGACAACATTCTTCACGCCGCGGCTCAACCAATCTTCGTTCTTGAGAACGGCAATGATGATTTCCGCGATTCCCAACGTTGCGATCGCGAGGTAATCGGACCGCAAACCCAGAGCAGTCTTGCCGATGATCCAAGCGGTTCCAGCGGCAAAAAGGCCCCCTACGGGCCACGCCAGCAGCACCGGAAGCCCCAATCCACCAAGGTATCCAGTTGACGCAGGGTTGATCTTCTCAATTGCGACGACCGCCGGGTCGAACAGCCAGCGATAGATGAGGAATCCCGCGATGAGAACAGCGATAACGGCAATCGCGCGGCGACGGCTGGTCGCCATGCCTTTGTGCAGAAAGACCGCCGCCGTAATCGTGGCGGCTCCGGAAGCCAGGGCCAGGATCACCCTCAGGCTACCAACGCGCCAGGCCTCCTCCGTCGGGGGCATGGAGATGATTACGGTCGCCAGACCGCCCATCGCCACAAACCCCATGATGCCCACGTTGAACAGCCCGGCATAGCCCCACTGCATGTTCACGCCCAGGGCCATTATGGCCGAGATCAGGCCCATATTCAGGATTAGGAGCGCTGAATTCCACGACTGAACAAACCCCGTACCAACGATCAGCAGGGCTACCAGTCCGAACAGTGAAAGGTCACGCTTACTCATACCGATTGCCCCTTGAACAGGCCGGTGGGCTTGAACAGCAGCACGATGATCAGGATCGAAAACGACACTGCGAATTTGTAATCGGTGCTCAGGAGCTGGGCCAGCCCGTCAGGCGCCAAGGTCTCCGGCAAGATATACCCCAGCACCTTTTTGAAGGCATAGGTCACGGTCACCTCAGAGAAGGCGATCACGAAACCGCCCGCGATCGCGCCTAGCGGATTGCCCAAACCGCCCACGATGGCGGCGGCAAAGATCGGCAGGAGGAGTTGGAAGTAAGTGAACGGTTTGAAACTCTTATCCAATCCATAGAGTGTTCCGGCCACTGTTGCCAACGCGGCAACAATCAACCACGTGTAGAGCACCACGCGCTCGGGGTTGATCCCGGACAAAAGGGCGAGATCTTCGTTGTCCGAAAAGGCGCGCATGCTTTTCCCAGTCCGGGTCCGATTGAGAAACCAGAACAGAACGGCCACCACGATGACCGCCGTGACCACGGTGATGCCTTGGGTCGTCTTTATGGCGAGCCCTTCGCGCAGCCCTGTCATGGCCTTGAAGTCCCGAGCAGAGATCAGGAACCGTTCGCCATCGGCAAAACGCTGGTCCCCCGGGCCAATGATGAACCGCGTCAGACCATTCATGATGAACATCACGCCAAGAGAGACCATGACCAGAACCACGGGCTTCACCTTCTCGCGCCGGTAAAACCGGTAGACCACGCGGTCGGTGGCCAGCAGGAAGCCCCCCGTGATCAGGATGCCGAAAGGAAGCGCCAGCAGCGCCGTGGGCAGAGGGCCAAAGCTGATCCCGGCGCCTTGAAAGCCCCATGTGATCAGGATCACGAACATGGTGCCAAAGGCCATCGTGTCGCCATGGGCAAAATTGGAGAAGCGCAGGATCCCGTAAATCAATGTGACCCCGAGCGCGCCAAGCGCCAATTGCGCACCATAAGCCGTCCCCGGAACGATCACGAAATTCAAAAGCGCGACGATGGCGTTGAGAAAATCCATCATGGGGCCTCCCGGGTGCCTGAGGTGAACAAGCCAGTCATGCGTTCATCCTCCCAGGAAACTCTTGCGGACTTCCGGGTCAGCCAGCAGCGCCTGCCCGGTATCGGTGTAGCGATTGCGCCCCTGCACCAGGACATAGCCCTTATCGGCGATCTCCAG
>JABDPP010000438.1 GCA_013042765.1 Litoreibacter sp. | reverse complement strand
TCGATAAGCTCTCCATGGGCCACCAGAACTTCACCGGTTCCCGGCACCAGCACATCCTCAGCCGCGACACGGCCCAGAAGGCGCTCGCCGATCGAGGCAACCACTTCACCATCATTGATCGCGGCCTGCGCCGTGATCGCGGTATCGGTGCCGCAGTCGTGCATGCGCACGATGCAATCCTGCGCCACGTCGACGAGACGGCGGGTCAGGTAGCCGGAGTTCGCGGTTTTAAGCGCGGTATCCGAGAGACCCTTCCGGGCGCCGTGGGTCGAGTTGAAGTATTCGAGAACCGTCAGACCTTCCTTAAAGTTGGAAATGATCGGCGTCTCGATGATCTCGCCATTCGGCTTGGCCATCAGGCCGCGCATGCCGCCCAACTGCTTCATTTGGGTGACAGAGCCACGGGCCCCGGAATGCGCCATCATATAGACGGAGTTCGGTTCGGCCTCAGACCCATCGTCATCACGACCGGAGGTGGAGATGCTCGACATCATGGCGTCGGTTACCTGATCGTTACATTTCGACCAGGCGTCGATGACCTTGTTGTACTTCTCGCCCTGCGTGATCAGACCGTCCATATATTGCTGTTCGAAATCCTTCACCTGACCGCGGGTGTTATCAACGATGCTCCACTTGTTGTCAGGGATCAGCATGTCGTCCTTGCCGAAAGAGATCCCGGCCTTGAACGCTTCACGGAAGCCCATTGTCATGATCTGATCACAGAAGATGACGCTCTCTTTCTGACCGCAGTAACGGTAGACGGAGTCGATGACCTGCTGCACTTCCTTCTTGCGCAGAAGACGGTTGACCAGTTCAAACGGCGCCTTGGCGTTGAGCGGCAGAAGCGCGCCCAGACGGACACGGCCCGGGGTCGTCTCGTAACGGACCAGAACCTCGTTGCCTTCATCGTCGATCTGCGGGATCCGGGCCTGGATCTTGGCGTGGAGGTGCACCTCGCCAGCGTCCAGCGCGTGCTGCACCTCCTCAACATCGGAGAAGATCATGCCTTCGCCCTTCATGCCCTCACGCTCCATCGAAATGTAGTAGAGACCAAGGATCATATCCTGCGACGGAACGATGATCGGCGCCCCATTGGCGGGCGACAGGACGTTGTTTGTCGACATCATCAGGACGCGGGCTTCCAGCTGGGCTTCCAGCGAAAGCGGCACGTGCACAGCCATCTGGTCGCCGTCGAAGTCGGCGTTGAAGGCCGAGCAGACCAGCGGGTGCAACTGGATTGCCTTGCCTTCGATCAGGACCGGCTCGAACGCCTGAATGCCAAGACGGTGCAGCGTCGGCGCGCGGTTCAGCATGACAGGGTGTTCGCGGATCACCTCATCAAGGATGTCCCAGACTTCGGGGCGCTCCTTTTCGACCAGCTTCTTGGCCTGTTTCACCGTGGAAGACAGGCCTTTCGCCTCAAGCCGCGAGTAGATGAACGGCTTGAACAGCTCGAGGGCCATTTTCTTGGGCAGGCCGCATTGATGCAGTTTCAGCTCGGGGCCGGTCACGATGACCGAACGGCCGGAGAAGTCTACCCGCTTGCCGAGGAGGTTCTGACGGAAGCGACCCTGCTTGCCTTTCAGCATGTCGGACAGGGACTTCAGCGGACGCTTATTTGCACCGGTGATGGTACGACCACGGCGCCCATTGTCGAACAGAGCGTCGACCGACTCCTGCAGCATCCGCTTTTCGTTCCGAACGATGATGTCCGGTGCGCGCAACTCGATCAGGCGCTTGAGGCGGTTGTTCCGGTTGATCACCCGGCGATAGAGATCGTTGAGGTCTGACGTCGCAAAGCGGCCGCCATCCAACGGGACGAGCGGGCGCAGTTCCGGCGGGATCACCGGCACAACGGTCAATACCATCCATTCCGGGCGGTTTCCGGATTCCAGAAAGTTCTCAACCAGCTTCAGGCGCTTGATGATCTTCTTGGGCTTAAGCTCACCAGTTGCCACCGCGAGATCTTCGCGCAGCTGGTCTGCCTCGGCCTCCAGATCGATAGCGGCCAGCATTTCGCGGATCGCTTCAGCACCGATATTCGCGGTGAACGCATCCATGCCATAGGCATCCTGCGCGTCGAGGTATTCCTCTTCGCTCATCAGCTGACCATAAGTCAGGTCGGTCAGACCCGGCTCGATCACGACATAGTTCTCAAAATACAGGATCCGCTCAAGATCACGGAGCGTCATATCCAGCATCAGGCCGATGCGGCTTGGGAGTGATTTGAGGAACCAGATATGCGCAACGGGTGCGGCCAGTTCGATATGACCCATGCGCTCACGGCGGACTTTCTGCAGCGTGACTTCGACACCACATTTTTCGCAGACAACGCCGCGATACTTCATCCGCTTATATTTGCCGCACAGGCATTCGTAATCTTTGATCGGGCCAAAGATACGGGCACAGAAAAGGCCGTCGCGCTCAGGCTTGAACGTCCGGTAGTTGATGGTCTCAGGCTTCTTGATCTCGCCATAGGACCACGAAAGGATCCGCTCGGGGCTGGCCAGCGACACCTTGATTTCATCAAAGGTCTTCGGGGCCGCGACGGGGTTAAACGGGGTTGTTGTCAGTTCCTGGTGCATCTTGCGTCCTTACGTATGAGGGGATGGGTTGATCGAGGCGTTCCCGCCTTAATCCTCCTCCGCATCCAGGAGTTCCATGTTGAGGCCGAGGCCCCGGACTTCTTTCACAAGCACATTGAACGATTCCGGCACGCCGGCTTCGTAATTGTCCTCGCCCTTGACGATGCTCTCGTAGACTTTCGTCCGGCCCGCCACGTCGTCTGATTTGACGGTGAGCATTTCCTGCAGCGTGTAAGCCGCGCCATAGGCTTCGAGGGCCCAGACCTCCATCTCGCCGAAACGCTGTCCGCCGAACTGGGCTTTACCACCCAGCGGCTGTTGCGTGACGAGGCTGTATGGCCCGGTTGAACGTGCGTGAATCTTGTCGTCCACGAGGTGGTGCAGCTTCAGCAGATACTTCACACCAACGGTGACGGGGCGCGAGAACTGCTCCCCCGTGCGTCCGTCAAAGAGGACAGACTGGCCGCTGGTGTCAAACCCGGCACGCACCAGCGCGTCGTTGACATCTGCTTCCTTCGCACCGTCGAAGACCGGCGTTGCGATCGGAACACCACGACGGACCGCATCGGCACTTTCCAGCATGTCCTCGGTGTCGAGATCCCCGAACGCTTCCGCGTAGGTATCTTCGCCATAGGCATGTTTCAGCGCCTCGCGCACCGGCTCGGCATCGCCGGACCGTTTGAACTCGTCGAGAGCGTCGTCGATCTTCAGACCCAGCCCGCGTGCGGCCCAGCCCATGTGGGTTTCAAGGATCTGGCCCACGTTCATCCGCGACGGAACGCCCAGCGGGTTCAGACAGAAATCAACAGGTGTACCGTCTTCGAGGAACGGCATGTCCTCCATCGGAACGACCTTCGAGATCACACCCTTGTTTCCGTGACGGCCGGCCATCTTGTCGCCCGGCTGCAGCTTACGCTTCACCGCAACGAAGACCTTGACCATCTTCATCACACCCGGGGGCAGATCGTCACCGCGGCGCACCTTCTCGACCTTGTCCTCGAAACGGGCTTCAAGTGCACGCTTCTGAGCTTCGTACTGGGCGTTCAGGGCTTCGACCTCTGCCGCGTCCTTCTCGTCCGCCAGAGCGAGCTGCCACCACTGGCCACGGCTCAACGTTTCCAGAAGGGATTCGTCGATCATCGAGTTGGCCTTGACGCCTTTCGGGCCTTTGACAGCGGTTTTGCCAACCAGCATGTCCTTCAGACGGGCATAGATGTTGCGATCCAGGATCGCCATCTCGTCGTCGCGGTCACGGGCGAGACGTTCGACTTCCTCACGCTCGATCTGCAGCG
>JABDPP010000436.1 GCA_013042765.1 Litoreibacter sp. | reverse complement strand
CCGATACACTTGTTTTCGAGGAAACCGGCGCAGGGCCCGACGGGCAAACCGGCACGATCCGGTTCACACTCCGGGAGATGCTAGAAACGATTGGGGATATCGTTTTGTGCCGTCGCGACATGGGGACCTCCTATCACCTGTCGGTTGTCCTCGATGATGCTGCGCAAGGCATCACCCATGTCATCCGCGGGCAGGATCTGTTTGAGGCGACGCGGATTCATGTCGTTCTTCAGCGCCTGCTTGGCCTACCAACGCCCGTCTATCATCATCACCGTCTGATCCGGGATGACGCGGGAAAGCGCCTAGCGAAGCGGGATGATGCACGGGCCATTGCGAAATACCGCGCGGAGGGCTGCACGCCGCAGGACATTCGAAAAATGGTCGGCCTTTGACCGCTGCGCGTCACGCCTCCGGTTTCATCAGTTCCACCTCTTCGCCTTCCCCGACGGAGGTATAGAAACAGCTGCGGCGGTTGGTGTGACAGGCGGGGCCCGACTGGCGCACAATCGCCAGAAGGCAATCACGGTCGCAGTCGACGCGCAAATCCACGAGTTCCTGGAGGTTGCCGCTGGTCTCCCCCTTGACCCAAAACTGTGACCGGGACCTCGACCAGTAGGTCACACGGCCGGACTCAAGCGTGCGCGCGACGGCCTCAGCATTCATCCATGCCATCATCAGCACTTCGCCACTGCCCTCCTGTTGGGCGATGACGGGAACCAGCCCCTGAGAGTTGTAGCGAAGGGTCGCAGGGTCGAAAATCATGGGTGAATCCTTTTGCATTCCGCCAGAACCAGCTTATCTATGCCAAAAGATGAATTGGAAAGCGATATGAGTACGAACGGGGACCTGATCAAACTCTATTCCGGGCAAATCCTTGAGTTGGCCGCGGATATTCCCCTGACCGAGCGGCTGTCTTCGCCGGATGCGACTGTCAAGCGCCGGTCTCCGCTCTGCGGCTCCACCGTGACGGTCGATATCGAGGTGAGTGACGGTAAGATCACTGGCTATGGCCAGGACGTGAAAGCCTGTGCTCTTGGGCAGGCGGCGGCCTCGGTTGTTGGAAGCGTTATCATCGGGCGGACCGCAGAAGAAGTCGAAGCGGCCCGCGATCAACTCAAGGCGATGTTGAAATCCGACGGCCCTGCCCCTGACGCGCCGTTTGACGGGCTGAAAGTTCTGTTACCCGCCAAGGATTACAAGAACCGCCACGCGTCGATCATGCTGGCGCTGGACGCCACTGTCGAAGCTTTGTCCAAGATCAGTGATCAGGCCACCGCCTGACTCTCCCCCTTCAAGCCAAAAAAAACCGCCGCATCGGTTAAATGCGGCGGTCAGGTAGCGTGTCTGGCGGATCAGATGCAAACCGGCAAAAGGGGCAGTCCGGTATTTCGCAGGGGACAACTGCGCATCTCGGGAATCGGGGCTGGGACAAGTCCCGATACGATGTCCACAGGATCAGACAGCGGGCAGTATTTCGTTCAGATCGGGCTCGCCATATGAAGAGCAACCGTCATGATGATGCCGATTGCAGCCACACCAACGGCGTCCTGAATAAGAGCCAGAGGCGACCGGGAGACGATGGTTCGGATATCTTTAAGCATTGGTTTTCCCTTTCGGCTGCACATCTTTGTTGACCTTTTGTTCTCATTTTGGGAGCGCTCTGTAAAGAACTTTTTAAGAACATTTGTGAACTTTTTAAAAACGAACGCGCTAACCGATTGAAATCAAACGGATCGCTTTATCCTGTTCCATCAGCCAAAGGAGAACGCGGGCCGCCTGCCCCCGAGGACTTTTCAATCCCGGGTCGTCAGCCATCAGCTTGCGGGCGTCGCTTTGGGCAATCGCCATTAGGGACGTCTGGCTTTCGAGGTTCGCAACACGAAAGCGTGGCAGCCCGCTCTGTGCGGTTCCTATCAGATCGCCCGCCCCTCGGATCCGAAGATCCTCTTCCGAAATCCGGAACCCGTCTTCGGTTTCTCGCAGGACCTCCAACCGTCTCCGCGCGGTCTCCGAGAGTGGCTCCTGGAACATCAGAAGGCAGGTCGAGGCCCCCTCGCCCCGGCCGACACGGCCGCGCAGCTGGTGCAGTTGGGCCAGTCCGAACCCCTCCGCCCGCTCGATCACCATGATCGTGGCGTTGGGCACGTTAACCCCGACCTCGATCACCGTGGTGGCCACCAGAACCTTGACGTCGCCGCGCTGGAAGGCAGCCATTGCGGCGTCTTTTTCCGCCGGGGGCATCTGGCCATGGACGAGACC
>JABDPP010000430.1 GCA_013042765.1 Litoreibacter sp. | reverse complement strand
AATCACAACAGAACAACCAAATCGAAAAATCTCTAAAAAATCTCGGAGCGATGGTGAAAGTAGGGGGGCTATGCAAACTCATTCCCCCTGCCCCCTGTTGGCCAAAGAAGAATTCTCTGAATGGGGGTGGAGAACATTGGCGGATGAGTAGTGACTGTCGGCGGGTGGCTGCTCGAAGGTCAGCGATGCAGATACAGATCCCAGCGATACGAAAATGTGGGCCTGATTGTGGGTCTAGACAGAACAAAATTGTATAATGTGTATATAAAACAGTCATTTAAAGAAAAATAGTGGCGGAGCGGAAGGGATTCGAACCCTCGAGACGGTCTCCCGCCTACACACTTTCCAGGCGTGCGCCTTCGACCACTCGGCCACCGCTCCGCCGGCGGGTTTATCGTCTAGGTCGGGGGGGATGCAAGAGGTATTCATGCGTTTTCAGCATGAAATGCCGCGTTGCCGCCACAGGCGAGAGGTCAGGCCAGATGCAGGTTTACCCGGCGGTTGTCGCGACCCTTCTTTTCCAGTTTGCCCAGCTGGACCTGTCCGATCTCCGCAGTGCTCGCCACATGCGTGCCGCCACAAGGCTGTAGGTCAATCTGCGCGTCCCCTCCCCCGATCCGGATCAACCGGATCCGGCCCGCGCCGCGCGGCGGCTGCACCGATAATGTTTTGACCAGCGCGGGGTTGGCATCGAGCTCCGCCTCGGTGATCCAGCTTTCCGTCACCGGCAAGTTGCGCGCGATCAGCGCATTGAGCTCCTGTTCAAGCGCTGCCTTGTCTTCGATCGGATCGGGCATGTTGAAATCCAGCCGGCCCTTCTCGGCGCTGATGGACCCCCCGGTCACCCCGAAGGGGATCACGACCGAGAGCAGGTGCAGGGCTGTGTGAATACGCATATGCGAAAGGCGCTTATCCCAGTCGAGCTCCTGAATCACCTCCGTCCCGACCTCCGGCAGGGGCGCGCCCTCGGCGGGCACAAGGATCACATCCGCTTCTTCGCCCTTCACGGTGGAGGCGATTTCGCATTGCCCACCGGGCCAGTGCAATGTCCCGCCATCGCCGGGCTGCCCACCGCCTGTGGGGTAGAACAGGCTGCGGTCCAGAACGAGCCCGCTGCGGCTGGTATGTTCGATGACCACGGCGGGCGCAGTTTTCAGGTAAGCATCCTCGCGAAACAGAAGCTCTGTCATTTCACTGATCCTGAGACGTGGCTGCCGGATCGTCTTGGGCGTCGTCATCGGAAGGGTCATCTTCATGCCCTCCCGCTAGCGCCTGCACCCCGGTCAGGATTTCAGGATTGCGCAGCCACACATCGCGTTGCGCGTAGGGGATCTCGATCCCTTCCTTTTTAAATCGTTCTGCGATCGCGTGGTTGATATCGGACTTTATGGACAGCGAGTAATTCACATCGCGCAGGATCGCGCGAATTTCGAAATCCAGCGAGTCCGCCCCAAATCCCGTGAACAGAACCGCAGGTGGCGGCGAAAGCACGATACCGGGCGTGGCCTCCACGATCTCGCGAAGGATCGCCTCGACCTTGCGCGTATCGGTTCCATAGGCGACGCCCACACCAAGGATGATGCGTCCGTTCAGGTTGCCCTTCGTCCAGTTCGTCACGCTGCCGGCAATCAGGTCCGCATTCGGGATGATCACGTCGCGGCGGTCAAAGGTCTCGATCCGCGTGGCACGAACGGAGATATCCTTGACCACCCCCATATCCGTGCCGACCTCGATCCAGTCGCCCTCGCTGATCGGGCGCTCGATCAGCAGGATGATGCCCGAGACGAAGTTGGAGACGATGGTCTGCAGCCCGAAACCGATGCCGACCGAAAGCGCACCGGCGACAATGGCCAGACTGCTCAGATCGATCCCAGCGCTGGTGATGGCCACAAGCGCGGCGATGAAAAAGCCCACATAGCCCGTGCCCACGACCAGCGCATTGCGTCCGCCGACATCGATCTTGGTCTTGGGCAGAACCTGCGTCTTAAGGGTGTTCTGCACCATCCGCGTCAGGGTATAGCCGATAACGAAGATCACCGCGAAAGTGAGGACGTTGGCCGGCGTGATGCGGGTCTCGCCAAGTGGGACACCAGCGGAAATCAGAACCCATGTCTCTCCCAAATCGGAGATGCTCGCCCCCCAGATCAGGGCCAGACCGGGCAGCGCAAGCACGCTAAGAGCAAACCCCACCAGAACCGGGAACAGGCCCTCGCGGGCTGCGAC
Source organism: Litoreibacter sp. (assembly GCA_013042765.1). Lineage (GTDB taxonomy): Bacteria > Pseudomonadota > Alphaproteobacteria > Rhodobacterales > Rhodobacteraceae > Litoreibacter. Next base: position 3,202 of record JABDPP010000430.1, on the reverse strand, counting down.
ATCACCACGGAAGATCGCGTAGATATCCCGGCCAAGACGCTGCAGAACCACCACCAAGCCCATCAGCGCAAGCGTTTCGACCATCCCGTTGATCAGGAAGCTGCCCGCCGTGGCATAGCCGATCGCCGCCAGAACCGGCCCCGCCACCGCGATGATCAGGCTGGCGCGGGAAAGGAACCACAGGATGCGCCCGGCCGCGCCGGAGGTGATCCATTGCTCCTCCATCTCGTCGCCGTCATGGCGCACGCCCGCGATCAGAATCTGGCCCAACCGAAACAGCATGACGCCCGCCAGCGCGGAGATCGGGAACAACAGGACGGAGCGCACCTCAAGCGTGAGCACGTCCGACAGAAGCCGTGCGGCCCGCAACGTCTCGATCGAGAAGCTGAGGGCGACAAGCACCGACAGCGCGACCCCATAGAGCCGGGCCTCGCGCAATTGTCCCTGCGTCAGATCGAACATCGCTCCGGGTGGATAGACCGGCGCAAAGACCTGACGAGACAGCCAGCGCGCGCCCAGAAGCACCGCCACCAGCACGGTCAGTGAGTGCAGAACAAGATCGCCCACCGGACCGGTAAGCCCACTGAAATCCACCGCCCGGAGTATCGCGAAGATTCCAAGAGCCGGGATCAGGACCGAAAACAGCGACGCCACAAAGGTTCCAACCCGGATCAGCGCATTGCTGTCGGCCCCGTTTGCACGGATCCGCATCATCAAACGCTCCACCCATCGCGGCGAACGGGTCAGCAAGATCAGACCAACCACGACCAGAACACCAATCAGGGGCAGTTTGTCCTTCGCCCGGGAACGCTGGAGATCGGAGGCGTAATTTTCCGCAACCTCGTGGCTCAATGCGCCAGACACGGCACCCAAGGCCGACCCCGCCGCAGGCCAGTGCGCCGGGTTGAGCGGAGACGGATCGAGCCGGAGGATCTGTTGCGCACGACGATCGCGAAGCGTGCTGTCGAGCTTCTTTACGAGCCCGTCTGCCAGAGTGAACGCATCCTGCGCACGCAGTACTGGGGCAAGCAGGGCGTTGAGCTCCGTGTTGAGCTCGGCCCGCCTCTCCGTGATTTCGGTCGGCTCCGCACCGTCGCCCTCGGGCGCGGGGCCCAATGCCTCTATCTGGCTGCGGACCAGATCGATTTGAGACGCGTTGACAGATTGGCGAGCCTGGAACTGATCACGCCACTCAACCAACGTGCTGCGCAGCGTTTCCATCGCCTCCAAAGACGCTCGATCGGCGTCGATCACGTCGCGCGCGCGTTCCGCCGTGCGCTCCCACGCCGTGTAATCCGGCGCCTGGGCGTCCTGTGTGCCCGCCGTTCCTGTCTGTGCCTCAAGCCGGTCCGGCACCATACCCATTGACGTGATTGCGCACAGGCAGAACACAATCAGCAATCGCAGGGTGCATCTCATGGGCTTAGTCTCCGGTTACGTAGACACTTGGCAGGAGTTGAGGCTCACGGTCCAGCCATTCAGGCACCGGCAGGTCCTTTTCTTTCAGGAATTCAGGGTTCCAAAGCTTGGAATGGTAGCGTGTGCCGTAATCACACAGGATCGTCACGATGGTATGGCCCGGGCCAAGTTCGCGCGCCATGCGCATTGCACCGGCGATGTTCACGCCCGTCGAAGCACCCATGCAGAGCCCCTCCTCGGCCAACAGGTCAAAGACAATCGGGAGCGCCTCGGTATCCGGGATCTGGTAGGCGAAATCCGGCGTGAACCCTTCGAGGTTCTTGGTGATCCGAACCTGCCCGATGCCTTCGGCGATCGAGCCGCCTTCCATGGCCAGCTCGCCGGTCGTGTAATAGCTGTAGAGCGCGGCGCCCATCGGGTCGGCAATGCCGATCTTGACGCCTTTGGACTTCAAGGCCTGTGCCACGCCAACCAGCGTCCCGCCGGAGCCAACCGCACAGATGAAGCCATCGACCTTGCCGCCGGTTTGCTCCCAGATCTCAGGGCCAGTGGTCTCCACATGGGCCTGCCGGTTGGCGACATTGTCGAACTGGTTGGCCCAGATCGCGCCATTGGGCTCGCTCTGGTTCAGCCGCTCCGCAAGCCGCTCGGAGTAGCGCACGAAGTTGTTGGGATTGCGATAGGGTGCTGCAGGCACCTCGACCAGTTCCGCGCCGGCCAACCGCAGCATGTCCTTCTTTTCCTGGCTCTGGGTTTCGGGGATCACGATCACCGTCTTGAAGCCCATCGACGCCCCGACCAACGCAAGGCCGATCCCCGTGTTACCGGCCGTGCCCTCGACAATGGTGCCGCCCGGGCGCAACGCGCCACGCGCAACCGCATCGCGAATGATGTAGAGCGCCGCGCGGTCCTTGACGGACTGCCCCGGGTTCATGAATTCCGCCTTGCCGAGGATCTCGCAGCCCGTGGCCGCGCTGGCCTTTTCCAAACGGACAAGCGGCGTGTTCCCGATCATCTCCGACAGGTTCTTCTTGACGTCCATCACAGGCCCTTTTCATTCCAGAATTGCGCCCGGTGATACGCGCCCTTCTGTCCGAACTCAACCGTTCTCGCGCACCCCGTCCCGCAGGCGTTCGCGTTCACGCTCCAACCACAGCGCCGAGAGCAGGAGCGGCGCGTTTTCAACCTCTCCCGAGCGGACCGCGGCCATCAGATCGTCAAACGGGATCACCATCGAGCGGATGTCCTCCGCTTCCGTGTCGAGCCCCCCGATCCCGGCGAGATCGGGCGGCAGATCGGCAATCCCAAGATAAGAAAAGAGGTATTCGGTCTTGGCGCCGGGCGACGGGTAATAGTTGGAGATATGGTGCAATTCACCCAAGGTGAGCCCCGCCTCCTCCTGCGCTTCTCGCCTTGTGGCCGCCTCAGGGCTTTCGCCAGCATCAATGCGTCCGGCAATGGCTTCCAGCGACCAGGGTACCGGATCGCCGCGCATATAGGGAGCCGCGCGAAACTGCTCGATTAGCAAAACAGTGTCGCGCACCGGATCATAGGGCAGCACCGTCACCGCATCAGCGGAGATGAAAACGGCCCGCTCGACCGTGGGCCCGGTCGAGCCCGAAAATTGCCGATAACTCAGATCGACCTCATCGAGCACGAAGAACTTCGAATATTTCCGGCGCCGCGCATGTTGCGTCACATCCCCACGCGAAAATCCACGGCGCAACTCGACCGGGGGGCGATAGGCGCGCGCGTTGAGCCGGGCCTGCGCCCGGGTCTCAAT
>JABDPP010000425.1 GCA_013042765.1 Litoreibacter sp. | reverse complement strand
CCTCTACGCCTCCAAATATCGAGGCATACCGATAACGCCTCAGTTCGAGCGCTTCAGTTCCATAGTATCTGTAAACAAGGCAAGTGCGGCAGGTACGCTGTTAGTTTGCCTGGGCGTTCTGTCAGCGGTGTTTTCCGTCATATTTTGGTATCAGAACGATTTTGGGGATCTTGAACCGAGTGTGATCGCACGTTCGGCCAGCCTGGCGGTGGTCGGGATCTCACTTGGAATTCAAACGATAACCTCCGGTTTCCTTTGGGGGATTATAAACGACAAGCTGTGAACTTTCTGAAGACACCCATAAAGGGCAGTCTCCCCGCGAAAAGCGGTGCCGGCTAAACGCTCGGCTGGGCCGGCTCTTTGAAATTCTGGACTATCGTCGCACAGGTTCGTTGCTTTCTGGACGACGAGATGGATCAGGAAGTGTAATTCCTCGGCGGAAGCGAGACCAAATTGTTCCGCACCAGGTCCGATGTCGCCCTGCACAAAGGCTGACTCGTCTCTAGAAAGAGCGTCGCGCCATATTGCAGCTATACTGTAGTAGGGCTAGCAGAGCGGTTTCGTAGCATCCAGCCACGACCAAACGATCCCCTTACAGAACGTTCAAACGAACTCAGGGATAACGCGTCGAGGGGTGTGCTTCGCTGTAGGTTCGTGATCTCATTGTGGCGCTGCGGCGCCCATTCCAGATTTCCAATGACATTCTTGTTATGAGACGTGAGCACATTTGGAGGTGAACCGGCGGGGCTTGCTCTGCGTTGCGACTTGGTCAGACTGGTCGTAACCATGCAGGAGGGCTGCTGAGATGTGGATGTTTGAATGGGCAGGCTGGGTGATCGAGGCGATGGCGATCGCCTTCATCGTCGTCATCGGGCTCATCGTTTTTGCGACTATCGTGATGTTCGTCATCGACCGGTCTCAGCGCGGGGACGCGATCCGGCGCAACTATCCGGTGATCGGTCGGTTCCGGCATATCTTCACCGAGCTGGGGGAATTCTTCCGGCAATACTTCTTTGCGATGGACCGTGAAGAACTGCCGTTCAACCGCGCGCAGCGGGACTGGGTGGCCCGCGCGATCTCCGGTCGGGACAATACGGTGGCGTTTGGCTCGACCCGCAACCTATCCGTGGTGGGCACGCCCTTGTTCGTCAATGCGCCGTTCCCGCCGCTCGATGATCAGTTCGCCTCCAGCCAGCCGCTGCTGATCGGGCCGGGTGCGCGAACACCTTTTCTCGCGCCTTCCTTCTTTAATCTCTCAGGCATGAGCTACGGCGCGATCTCGCGCCCGGCGGTCACTGCGCTGAGCTGCGGTGCGAAGGAGGCCGGGATCTGGATGAACACCGGTGAGGGCGGGCTGAGCCCCTATCATCTGGAAGGCGGGGCCGACATCGTGTTCCAGATCGGCACGGCGAAATACGGGGTGCGCGATGCCGAGGGGCGGCTTGATGACGCCAGGCTGCGCGAGATCGCGGCCCATGATCAGGTCAGGATGTTCGAAGTTAAGCTGGCGCAGGGGGCCAAGCCCGGAAAGGGCGGTATTCTGCCCGCGGGCAAGATCACGGCGGAGATTGCCGAGATCCGCGGCATTCCGGACGGCGAGGACTCGATCTCGCCCAACCGGCACCGCGAGGTGGAGAGCTATGAAGAACTGCTCGATTTCATCGCGCATGTGCGAGAGGTCAGCGGCAAGCCCGTTGGGATCAAGACGGTGATGGGCTCGCAAGCCCCGTTTCGCGCGCTCTTTGCGCTGATCAACCAGCGTGGGCCGGACAGCGCGCCCGATTTCATCACCATCGACGGGGGCGAGGGCGGCACCGGGGCGTCGCCGCTGCCGCTGATGGATCTCGTGGGCATGACAATCCGCGAAGCACTGCCAGAGCTGGCCAACCTGCTGCGCGAATACGGGCTGAAGGAGCGGATCCGTCTGGTCGCAAGCGGCAAGCTGATGGTGCCGGGCGACGTGGCATGGGCGCTGGCCGCCGGCGCAGACTTCGTCACCTCTGCGCGGGGCTTCATGTTCTCGCTGGGCTGCATTCAGGCGATGAAGTGCAACAAGAATACCTGCCCCACCGGTATCACCACGCATGACCCACGGTTCCAGAAAGGGTTGGTGCCGGAGGACAAGTACAAGAAGGTCGCCGCCTATGCCCGCAATATCGTCAAGGAGGTGGAACTGATCGCGCATTCCGTCGGCGTCGCGGAACCGCGCCAGATTCGCCGCGAGCATGTGCGTATCGTGCAGGACACGGGCAAATCGATCCCGATGGACCAACTGTACCCTGTAACACAGACAACAACTTCGTGAGATGAGGTGTTTTGGGTTTCCAGAGCAGACAGTCTACATGATTGTCAGGGCACAGAGACTTGAGGAGACCCATGGCACATCGTTTTAAATCCGACCTGAGCTGGGATGACGTCACCCCGAAGGAAGCCTTTTTCAACCGCCGCGCCTTTTTGGCAGGCGCCACCGCGCTGGCCGCGGGCGGCATTGGTGGTGCTGTTCAGGCGGCAGGGTTTTCCACCGATGAGGAACCCAACAGCTGGGAAGAGATCACCACCTACAATAATTTCTACGAGTTCGGCACAGGCAAGGACGATCCTGCCAAATATGCCGACGCGCTGACCACGTCGCCCTGGAGCATCGAGATCGACGGTATCGTCGAGAAGCCCGGCACCTATTCCTTCGATGACATCACGAAGGAGATGACGATCGAGGAGCGCATCTACCGCTTCCGCTGTGTCGAGGCCTGGTCGATGGTGATC
>JABDPP010000424.1 GCA_013042765.1 Litoreibacter sp. | reverse complement strand
TCGATATCCCGCGTCAGAGCAGTCATGCGAGCGCATCAGGGGCAATCAGCCCCAGCTTGCCGCACAGATCCACGAGACTTCGGCGGGTTTCGCCCGACCAATCTGCGGAGCGTGACGCAAAAAGTGTCGCCTGGGAGTGCAGGATCGGGCCATCAACCAGCGGCTTGAGGTGGTTGGCGCGCAGCGTCTCTCCCGTCGAGGTGATATCGGCAATCATTTCCGCAGTCAGGTTTTTGACCGTGCCTTCCGTCGCGCCCTGGCTGTCCACGATCTGGTAATCGGCAACGCCGTTATCCGCGAGGTATTCGCGAACGAGCCGGTGGTATTTCGTGGCGATCCGCAGGCGGAACCCGTGCTTGGCACGAAACGCCGCCGCCGCCGCGTCCAGATCGTCGAGACCGGACACGTCGATCCAGAAATCCGGCACCGCAAGGATCAGGTCGGCATGGCCAAATTCCATTTCGGAAAGGTCGATCACGTGATCCGCCCAGAGCGGTATCTTCTCTCGCACCAGATCCGTGCCGGTAACACCCAGATGGATGCAGCCAGCCATCAGGTCCCGCGGCACTTCACCTGCCGACATCAAAACGATCGAGACCCCTTCGACACCTTCGATGCGCGCTGCGTATTCGCGGTCGGATCCGCTGCGCGACAACGTGATGCCGCGATCTCCGAACCATTCGAAGGTCGCTTCCATCAAACGGCCCTTGGAGGGAATGCCAATCTTCAAAGTCATGACCGCCCCCCGGCTGCAACACGCAGCACCTGTTCAGGCCGAATGACGCCACCTACAGCAGGGATCGTGCGCCCCTGCCCCAGAACCCGTGTCAGCGCATCATAGCGCCCCCCGGTTGCCACGGCTGGCATATCCTCGCCCTCGGGATAGAAGCCGAAAACGAACCCGTCATAATATTCCATCGTAGAGCGCCCGTAGCTGCCCTCAAACGGCAAGGTATCGACAGCGACACCACGTGCGGCGAGCGCCTCGATCCGGGCCTCCAGCGTTTCCAGTGCCTGTGTCAGCGACGGCAGAACTTCAGAGATTTCTGTCAGGTGATACAAGGCATTGGGCGCGGTCTCCCTGAGCGACAGAATAGCGGTGACCGCATCCAGTTCCGCCTCCGGAAGCGGGTCAACCGTGGCATCGGAGATCAGCGCGTTGAGCCTTTCCAGCACATCGTCCCGGCTGCGCAGACCCAGTTCCGGTCCTGCCTCGTCAATCAGGTCCCCGGGCGCAGTTTCCTGAAGCTGATTAACGAGTGCTTCGCGCTGTATCGGCGCAGGGCCCCGACCAGCGAAACGTTCCAGCAAAGCGCGGAAACGGCTCGGCCGCCAGATATGGCGCATGAGGGCGGCTTTGCGACGTTCAGACGTGCTCAGCCCCTTAACGGCAGCGGCAAGAATACCGATATCGCCGGTCGCTGCCCGCAGACCCAGAGGAGCCAGCGCCTCGTGAAAGAGCGAGAACACTTCCGCATCCGCGGCCGCTGGGTCCGTACGATCAAAGACCTCGTAGCCCACCTGCATATACTCCGACGCGCGGCCCGTGCCTGCTTCCTGCATACGGAACACTTCACCCATATAGGTGTAGCGCGCCGGCTCGGCCCCGTCACTCATATGCATCTGGACGACGGGAACGGTGAAATCCGGACGCATCATCAACTCGCCGCGCACCGCATCGCCAGTCACATAAGCCCGTGCGCGGATGTCCTCGCCATAGAGGTCCAGAAGCGTCTCCGCGGGCTGTAGCAGATCTGTTTCCACCGGTTGGCCGCCCTGCGCCTGAAAGAAGGCGAACAGGCGTTCCGCCTCGGACCGGATGTCGGCTTTCCTGGGCATGGCCTAGGCCTCTCCGGCAAGGATCTTGCGAACCTCGGCCACGAGATCCCCGCGTGCAACCTCCCGCTGCGCGGGCTGGTCCTTCCACTCCTCATGGGTCGCCGTCTCGGCAATCTTGGCGCCAAGAACCAGATCCTTGATCTGAAGCACACCACGCGCAGCCTCATCAGAGCCTTCGATAATGGCCACCGGAGAGCGGCGCTTGTCGGCATATTTCAACTGGTTTCCGAAGTTCTTCGGATTGCCCAGGTAAACCTCGGCGCGAATTCCGGCAGCACGCAATTCTCCCACCATGCTCTGGTAGGCGGCCATACGGTCTCGGTCCATCACGGTGACGACCACCGGACCACGCACTTCGGCGTGCAGTCGACCCTTGGCATGCAGAGCCGCAAGAAGTCGGTCGACCCCAATGGAGATACCTGTCGCCGGAACAGCCTGACCCGTAAATCGCTTGACGAGGTCGTCATAGCGGCCACCGCCTGCCACGGAGCCGAACTGGCGCGGGCGACCCTTTTCATCATGGATCTCAAATGTCAGCTCAGCCTCGAAAACGGGGCCAGTATAATAGCCCAGACCGCGCACAACGCTCGGGTCCACCTCGATCCGATCCGCCCCATATCCCTGCGCGTCCATCAACTCGGCGATGGTTTCAAGTTCCTGAACACCCTGCTTACCGGTCTCGGAAGCCCCCACGAGCTCGCGCAGACGTGCGACAGTTGCCGGTCCGTCGGACCGCTTTGCTTCCATGAAAGCCATGACAGTGTCGGCCTGCTCTGCGCTCAACCCGGCGCCTTTCGTGAAGTCGCCGCTTTCATCCTTTCGGCCTTCGCCCAACAAGGCGCGCACGCCGTCAAAGCCGAGGCGGTCAAGCTTGTCGATGGCGCGCAGGACAATGCCGCGCTCGTGCGACAGACGCCCGGGGTCGGCAGGGTCCAGAACGCCCGCAACCTCCATCACGCCATTGAGAACTTTGCGGTTGTTAACCCGGCAAATGTAATCGCCGCGCGGAATGCCAACGGCCTCCAGCGTATCGGACAGCATCGAACAAATCTCTGCATCCGCCGCAACGGAAGCCGCCCCTACCGTGTCCGCATCACATTGATAGAACTGCCGAAACCGGCCCGGACCTGGCTTCTCATCGCGCCAGACAGGGCCCATCGCGTAGCGCCGGTAGGGCGTCGGAAGATCGTTGCGGTGCTGCGCATAGACCCGCGCCAGCGGCGCGGTCAGGTCATAGCGCAGGGCCAGCCAGTCAGCCTCGTCTTCCTGCCACGCGAAAACGCCCTCATTGGGCCGGTCCACGTCCGGTAGGAACTTGCCCAGTGCCTCGACCGTTTCCACGGCCGAGCTTTCCAGCGCCTCGAACCCGTAGAGGTGATACACTTTGGCAATCTGCTCGAGCATTGCCTTGCGTTGCGTCACCTCGGGCCCGAAATAGTCGCGAAACCCCTTCGGGGGCTCCGCCTTCGGGCGCGGTTGCTTTTTAACTTTGGCCATTGGGCGCTTGTCCTGTCTCTCGGTTGGCTGAGCGTTTAGCCCGTGTACGCGAAAGGGGCAAGCAGGGCTGATTTTTGGCATGCACAATCGCGGCAAATTCTGTAGATCTCTCACACAGATCCCGAGAGGCCGCATATGGACCGGATAACACAGTTGGAAGAAGAAACCGCGCATCTCACCAAAACGGTGGAGGAGCTGTCAGATATCGTCGCTCGGCAGGAACGCGAAATCACGCTCCTGACCAACCGCGTGCGCATGCTCATGGAACGCGAAGCCGAGCGTGAGCTGGATGCTGGGGGCACGGCGCCGCTGGCGCGGGTCTATGCGCAGCACCGCAACG
>JABDPP010000422.1 GCA_013042765.1 Litoreibacter sp. | reverse complement strand
ATGCTGATGTCCGCGATGCTATACGCACTGCCTGCAAACCATTCGGAAGCGGCAAGATGCTCATCCATCACCTGCAGTAATCGGCGCATTTCAGAACCATACCGCTCTATGGCGTATGGATGTCTGTCTTTCGCGTAGAAGTAGAAGTGCGCAAACTGACCAAACATGGGGCCCACACCAGACATCTGAAACATCAGCCATTGATGTGCCAGATGCCGCGCTTCTCCTTCCCGCGGCAGCAGGCGACCTGTTTTCTCTGCGAGATACCACAAGATGGCGCCAGACTCCCAGAGCACAAAATCCCGGCCGTCGGGCCCATCCGGATCGACGATGACTGGAAACTTGTTGTTGGGATTGAGCGCCAGGAACTCCGGGCTTTTGACGTCTGCATCCGAAAGCGTGACTTTGTGCGCCTCATAGGAGAGCCCCATTTCCTCCAACGCGATCGAGACCTTCACGCCGTTTGGCGTAGGAAAGGAATAGAGTTGGATGATATCCGGGTTAGCGATCGGCCATTTGACGGCTGACGGAAAATTCGCGAGGTCTTTCATGGTTCACCTTTGTGTTTTCTTCGGCCCGATATAAGATCGTTGGCACACAAGAAAAGAGGCGTTTCCCTCTTCGAATGCGCCATCAAATCTGCATCTGCGCACCTAACACTCAAGGTGAGTGGATCAAGCCAAAGGGAAGATCAGGATGTTAAATGAATTCAAAGATTTCATCGCCAAGGGCAATGTCATGGACATGGCCGTTGGTATAATCATCGGAGCGGCCTTTACGGCGATCGTGAAGGCCATGGTGGGTGACCTGATCAATCCGATCATTGGCCTGTTTACCGGGGGCATCGATTTCACCAACAACTATGCTGTGCTGTCGGGCGAAGTTGCAGCCGGGGCCTCGTTGGAGGCAGCCCGTGAGGCCGGAGCTTCCGTTTTTGCCTATGGCGCCTTCATCATGGCCGTGATCAACTTCCTGATCATCGCGTTTGTGGTGTTCATGCTGATCCGCTACGTCAACAAGATCAAGGAAATGGCCGAAACGCCGGCGGAGCCGGAGCCCGAGGTCGAGGCCGGCCCGAGCGAGCTGGATGTTCTGCTTGAGATCCGGGACGCCTTGAAAAAGGCCTAGAAACAAGGTGGCTGGAGGGCGCGGAGATCGCGTCCTCCGCTTCAAGACCTCAGCGCGAGGCTCGGTGACATAACATCGATCCCCAGTGCTTTTCCCACGGCATAGTATGTCAAATGCCCCGCGTGGACGTTCAGGCCGTTCAGTAGGTGCGGATCGTCTTCACAGGCTTGCCGCCAGCCTTTATCCGCCAGCGCCAGCATGAAGGGCATGGTCGCGTTGCCGAGCGCAATCGTTGATGTGCGCGCAACGGCGCCCGGCATGTTCGCCACGCAGTAATGCATGATCCCGTCGACCTCGTAGATCGGATCTTCGTGGGTCGTGGGGCGAGAGGTCTCGAAAACGCCTCCCTGATCGATGGCCACATCCACGATCGCGGCACCGGCCTTCATGCCCGGCAGCTGCGCGCGGGTGACCAGTTTCGGAGCCGCCGCTCCTGGGATCAGGACCGCGCCAACGACCATATCCGCCGTCTCCACAAGTTCGGCCGTATTGCCAGCACTCGCGTAGCGGGTCTTGAAGACACCTCCGAACACATCGTCCAGATAGCGCATCCGTGCAAGTGACCGATCGAGCACGGTTACATCTGCGCCCATACCGGCCGCCACGCGGGCCGCATGGGTTCCGACGACCCCTCCGCCGATGACAACAACCTGAGCAGGTCCAACACCCGGGACGCCGCCCATCAGAACGCCACGCCCGCCATTGGCTTTCTGCAACGTCCATGCCCCCACCTGCGGGGCGAGCTTGCCCGCAACCTCGGACATGGGCGCGAGCAGTGGTAGCCCGCCGCTGGCGTCCGTCACGGTTTCATAGGCGATGGCCGTGCAGCCGGAGGCAATGAGGTCGCGGGTCTGCTCGGGATCGGGAGCAAGGTGCAGATAGGTAAACAGCAGTTGGCCCTCGCGCAGCATCTTGCGCTCGACGGCTTGCGGCTCTTTCACCTTCACGATCATCTCCGCTTTCGCGAAAACGTCGGCTGCGGTTCCGGTAATCTCGGCACCGGCGGCGATGTAGTCGGCATCCTCGAAACCGGCACCGTTTCCCGCCTCGGCCTCGATCAGGACTGTATGTCCATGCACTACTGCCTCATGCGCGGCATTGGGTGTAAGCCCAACCCGAAACTCCTGTGGTTTAATTTCCTTTGGGCATCCAATGATCATGATTCCCTCCCTTCAGCTTTATCGGATTCTTAACCCAGCGGGTTCCGAATTGTCTTGAAATCTGCAGTGCGATGTTCTTGGGTTTCGACAGGAAATTGCGGCTAATTGCATTATATTCGAAGGAATTGTCATCATGGAGCGTATTGACAGTATCGATGCCCGAATTCTGAGAGTCCTGCAGAAGACCGGGCGCATATCGAATGCTGATCTGGCAACCCATGTGAACCTGTCTCCTTCGGCTTGTCACAGGCGTGTTCAGCGTCTCGAGAAGGACGGAATCATTCGGGACTACGTAGCTATGCTGGACCCACGCAAGGTGGATCGGCCGACTACGGTTTTCGTGGAAATCACCCTGAGTGGACAGGCTGATGAGCTTCTCGATGCGTTCGAGCGGGAGGTCGCGAAGATCCCGGACGTCCTCGAATGTCATCTTATGGCGGGCACGGCGGATTACCTGCTCAAGGTCGTCGCCGCGGATACCGAGGACTTCGCGAGGATCCACCGGCGCTCTCTGGCGCGTCTTCCCGGCGTGGCACAGATGCAATCGAGCTTTGCGCTGCGCACTGTGTTCAAGACAACAGCGCTGCCTGTCTAAGACAGTGCGACCTGAAAGAGCCCGAGCGTTCCGGCACCCGCGACCATGGACCAGATGACATTTCGTGTGATGTAGCCAGCTACGATCGTGGCCCCGGCCGCGGCCATGCGCGTTAGATCGACCTCACCACCTGTTGCCTCAGGCCAGACGACCAGAGGTGCCACGAGTGCCGGCAGGACCGCCACTGCAGTGTAACGCAGGTGGCGCAACACCCATTCCGGCAACTCCCGCTGACCGATCAGCCCGAGAAAGGAGAAACGGATCAGGAAAGTTCCCACCCCGAGGGCTGCGATGACGAACCAAATTTCGGCTTGCGAGAAGTTCATGCCGTCCGTCTTTCAACTTCCGCTCCCACAATCATGGCGAGAAGCGCTGCCAGAAGCAGGCCCATGTTCAGCGGCAGGCTGGCCAGAGCGAGCGCGAGCACAACGGAGGTGAAGGCGGCTGAAATATGCGCAATCGAGCGCAGACCGGGGGCCACCATGGCCAGAAAGGTGATCGGCAGCGCGAAATCCAGCCCGTTCTCCGGTGGAATAAGGGACCCTGCAATCGCGCCAATCCATGTGAACAGATACCAAAGGGGGCAGATCGGGGCCATGGCACCGAAGAAATAGGCGGTCTTCTCGCCGAGACTCATGCCCGACTTCTCTTCAAACTCCTGGATCGAGATGGCGTAAGACTGATCCACAAGGAAATAGGCGATCAGCGCCCGTTTCCAGACCGGCTCACCTCCAAGGTAAGGTGTCAGCGAAGCAGAATACATTGCCATCCTCAGGTTTACAGCGAGCGCAGACGCAATCACAATAAAGGTCGGCGCATTTTCGGACATCAGTTGGAGCGCGGTGAACTGGGAAGCGCCCGCGATCACCAGAATAGAAAAGCCCATGACCTGGCTGAGCGGCAGCCCGGCCTCGGTGGCGACGACCCCAAACAGCGTGGCGAAGGGAACCACTACCAGAATGAAGGGCAGCCCCGCACGAAAGCCGCGCCAAAAGGAAGATTTCTTGGTGGTAGAGGTCATCGTCTCGTCCTAAAGTCCGCCCGCGCATGAGAGCTATCGCAAGCTGGGGGAAGGGTGCAAATGGCAATTCGTGATGACGCGGATCAAGAATACCTGATCGCGCCGGACCCCGAGGGGGAAGGGCTGACCCGTGCGGTACAGGGGATTGGCCAGGATGGAAAGCCGCACACGATCAACGTGGTCGAGGAGCGGCCTCTGACCATCTACCTCAACAGCCGCGAAATCGTCACGGCGATGACAATCGGTGATCATCCTGAATATCTGGCGCTGGGGTTCCTACGCAATCAGGGCATGATCAGCGAAGCGGACGTTGTCACTGGGATTGATTACGATGATGAGCTTTCCGTGGTCGTGGTCCGCACTGCTGTTGAAACCGATCACGAAGAGAAGCTGAAAAAGAAGACCCGCACCTCGGGCTGCGCTGTAGGGACGGTGTTCGGCGATATGATGGAGGGGCTGGAGGATCTGAGCCTGCCCGACGGCAAGATCCGTGTCTCCGACATTTACGCGTTATCCGAATACATCAACCGCACACCGAGTCTTTATCTCGCCGCGGGCGCCATCCATGGCACGGTGCTGTGCCAGGGCGCACGGCCGCTGGTCTACATGGAAGATGTCGGCCGCCATAACGCAGTCGACAAGATCGCGGGTTGGATGGCCTCCGAAGGGGTCTCTTCCGATGACAAGCTGCTCTACACTACGGGCCGGCTGACCAGTGAAATGGTCATCAAGACCGCATTGATGGGCATCCCAGTTCTGGTGTCGCGTTCGGGTTTCACCGCCTGGGGTGTCGAAATCGCAAATCAGGTCGGTCTGACGCTGATAGGCCGCATGCGCGGGCACCGGTTCATGTGCCTGAGCGGTGAGGACCGACTGATCTGGGATGCTGAGGTATGAAGCAACCTGCTGGCGTCATCTTGGCGGGTGGCCAATCGCGGCGCATGGGCGGCGGTGACAAGGGTCTCCAGATGCTGGGCGGTCAGTCGCTTCTGTCTCGCGTTGTCGCGCGGCTCGAACCGCAGGTCAGCGAGATTGCCTTGAACGCCAACGGGGATCCGGCGCGGTTTGATGCTTTCGGCCTGCCGGTCATCGCGGACAGTGTCGAGGGGTTCGCAGGTCCTCTGGCGGGGGTTCTGGCAGGCCTCGATTGGGCGCATGAGCGGGGCCATACGCATATCGTTACCGCAGCTGCCGACACGCCGTTTTTCCCGTGTGATCTGGTGCCGCGGCTTCTACTGGCCGCCGAAGAGGCGCCGATCGTTCTGGCCGCGACGCCGGACCCGAAACGCGGTCTGGCTCGGCATCCCACCTTCGGGCTCTGGCCGGTCCGTCTGCGGGAAGACCTGCGGGCATCACTCGCTGACGGCGTACGCAAGATCGTCCAGTGGACCGATAAGCATGGAACCGGGATCGCCCGTTTCGAGGCAGAGCCCTTTGATCCCTTTTTTAACGTCAACACGCCGGAAGACATGATCCGGGCCGAGGAAATCCTGAAATGAGAATATTTGGCATTGTCGGGTGGAAGAATTCCGGGAAGACGGGCCTGATGGAGCGACTTGTCGCCGAAATCACAGGACGGGGTTTTTCGGTTTCGACCATCAAGCACGCGCATCACACCTTTGATGTGGACCAATCCGGCAAGGACAGCTACCGCCACCGCGTGGCAGGCGCACGCGAGGTGCTGTTGTCTTCGGGGAACCGCTGGGCTCTGATGCACGAGTTGCGCGACGAGGAAGAGCCTAAGCTCGGTACGTTGCTGGAAAAGCTCACGCCGGTCGATCTGGTTCTGGTCGAGGGCTATAAGCGCGATACCCATTACAAGGTCGAGGCTCATCGCCGTGAGACGGGCCAGCCGCTGATTGCCCGCGATGACGATACGATCCGGGCCATCGCAAGCGACGAAGAGCTGCCGGATTTCTCCATCCCGGTTTTTGATCTCGACGATACGAAAGCGGTCGCCGATTTCATCCTGTCTCAGGTTGGTTTGTGACCCTGTTCGACACCTATATCATGGTGGATTGGTCTGGCGGTAACGATACTGGACCAAAACCCCGCGCCGATGCGATTTGGATAGGAGCTGCCGGTGAAGATCCAATCTACATGCGAAACCGGGCCAGCACCGAGGATTGGCTGTAGCAGAAGCTCGCAGAAGATTGCGACGCCGGGCGCCGGGTGCTTCTTGGGTTCGATTTTCCGTTCGGTTATCCGGAGGGCTTTTCACAGGCCGTGACCGGCAGCGCTGATCCCCTTGCGCTATGGGACTGGTTCGAAGCCCGGGTCGAGGACGCGCCGAAATCGAACAACAGGTTCGATCTTGCGGCCAATCTGAATGCGCGCTTTCCCGGGGTCGGGCCATTCTGGGGAAACGGCCTTAAGCGCGATATCGAGAATCTGCCGCGCAAAGGAACGTCACGGCATGGAAACCCTTTCCCAGAAAAACGCGTGGTGGAAAGCTGGGCAAAGGGGAGTTTCTCGACATGGCAGCTGTCAGGCGTGGGTGCGGTTGGCTCGCAAGTCATTATGGGCCTTCCGGTTCTGGCGCGGCTGCGGCGCGAATTCGGATCTGATCTGTCGGTCTGGCCGTTCGAGACACCGGGCGATGGCATAACGCTTGTGGAGATCTGGCCATCGCTTCTTCGAAACGCAGTCGCGGAGGCAACGGGACCAGGCCAAGTAAAGGACGCCGTGCAGGTGCGCGTGACTGCGGATGCTTTACGTCAGATGGATTTGCAGGGAACATTAGAAGATGTTTTGGTTGTTGGTGCTGAGCACCCGGTCGAAGGATGGATCCTCGGTGTGGGGAGCGAGGCGGAATTGGAACAAGCGACAATCGTGAGCATGAACGGATCAGACAAGAAGCTATTGCGAAATGACTGCTTTGCGCTGCCGCAGGGTGTGAACTGGACGCCTGTCGATGAGGCGCTTGATCACCTGCGCGAGGCGATGATCCCGGTTGTCGGAACAAAGAATGTCCCGCTTGCGGAGGCCGCGGGCAGCGTGCTCGCGCGAGATCTGATCGCCGCACGGTCAAATCCGCCGGCGCCGAACTCTGCGGTGGACGGTTACGGGTTTGCTGCCGATAGCCTCCCCGACAGCGAGATTGTGACACTGCCGCTCGTGGAGGGGCGCGCCGCCGCTGGTGTACCATTTTCTGGTTCTGTGCCAGCGGGATCTGCGGTCCGGATCCTGACTGGCGCTTTGTTGCCAGAGGGCGTTGATACAGTCGTTCTGGAAGAAGATTGCGATATTGATGCGGCCCAGATCTATTTTGGAAATGGTATCAAGCCGGGTGCCAATACTCGGAAAGCCGGGGAGGATATTTCCGAAGGCGATGTGGCCCTTTCGGCAGGCCACCGGATGCGTCCCCAAGACATCGCTTTTGCCGCGGCGGTCGGGGTGCCGGACGTATGGGTGTTCCGAAAACTCCGGGTCGGCGTGATCTCAACCGGGGACGAGCTGGCTGAGCCCGCTGGCGGTGTAGCCTCTGACCGTACTTTTGACGCGAACCGGCCAATGCTGCTGCAGATGGCAGAGCGCTGGGGCTATGCC
>JABDPP010000040.1 GCA_013042765.1 Litoreibacter sp. | reverse complement strand
TGTTCGTACAGGCCGCTCAGGTGATGGGCGCGTCTTCGAAGCGCATTATCTTCCGCCACATCCTGCCCGTCGTCTTTCCCACGCTGGTTACCATTGCAACACTGGACTTTGCGCTGGTCGTGCTGGTGGAAAGCTCGCTTTCCTTCCTAGGCATCGGCATCCAGCCGCCCGAGATCACCTGGGGTCTGATGGTTAGCCAGGGCCGCGCCTATCTCACCAGCGCCTGGTGGCTATCGTTCTGGCCGGGGCTGGCGATCATCCTGACAACGCTGTCGCTGAACCTTCTGGCAAACTGGATGCGCACCGCGCTTGATCCGGTCCAGCGCTGGCGCCTTGAATCGCGGAGAACGAAAGATGACTGAGCATCTTCTCGACGTCCGCAACCTGAGCGTCGACTTTCACACCGCGCAGGGCACCGTCCACGCGGTGCGCAACGTCAGCTTTCACCTCGACCGGGGCGAGACGCTGGCGATCCTTGGCGAAAGCGGCTCGGGCAAATCGGTCTCGGCCAGTGCCATCATGGACCTGATCGACATTCCACCCGGCGAGATCACCAGCGGCGAAGTCTTTTTTCAGGGCCTGAACCTTGTGACCGCCAGCCACGAGGAGCGGCGACAGATCAACGGGCGCAAGATCGCAATGATCTTCCAGGACCCGCTGAGCCACCTCAATCCGGTCTATACCGTCGGCTGGCAGATCGAAGAGATGATGACCGCCCACGGTGTCCCATCCGAAAAGGCGCAATCCCGGACGCTGGACTTGTTGCATAGGGTCGGCATCCCCGAGGCCGAAACCAAGATCGACGCTTATCCGCACCAGTTTTCGGGCGGGCAACGCCAACGGATCATGATCGCAATGGCGCTGGCGCTGAAGCCGGACATCCTGATCGCGGATGAGCCGACCACGGCTTTGGATGTCACGGTGCAGGCGCAAATCCTGGCCCTCTTGGAGGAATTGCAGGAAGAGACCGGCATGGGCCTTCTCTTGATCACGCACGATCTGGGCGTCGTCGCCGAGGTGGCCGATCGCGTTGTGGTGATGAACGCCGGCGAGATCGTCGAGTCCGGCACAGCGGTCCAAATCTATTCAAACGCCACACATCCCTACACCCGGAAACTCATCGCCGCCGTGCCGGGCACCGGTGAGATGGCCGCCCCCCTGGAAGCGACCGAACCGATCCTCGAAGTGAACGGACTGGCCAAGCATTACGGAAACTTTGTTGCCGTCGAAGGGGCAAGCTTTACAATTCTTCCAGGCGAGACTGTCGCCATCGTCGGCGAGTCGGGGTCGGGGAAATCGACACTGGCCAAGACGCTCCTGCGGCTTGAGGAGGCGACCGCGGGCGAAGCGCTCTATATGGGTCGCGATCTGGTCACGATGCCGCCGGGCGAGTTGTTCGATCTGCGCCGTGAGGTGCAGATGATCTTTCAGGATCCGACGCAATCCCTGAACCCACGCATGTCGATCTATGACATCATCGCCGAGGCCTTCGTCATCCATCCCCAGATCCTGCCCAAGGCGAAGCGCCGCGACCGGGTGGCCGAGCTGCTGAACCACGTGGGGCTGGAACCCGGGCACATGCAACGCTATCCGCACCAGCTCTCGGGCGGTCAGCGGCAGCGGATCGCGATTGCCCGCGCGCTTGCCCTGGAGCCCAAGCTGATCATTTGTGACGAGGCGGTCTCGGCCTTGGACGTTTCGATCCAGGCGCAGGTGATCGAATTGCTTTCAGGGCTGCAGGAGGAATTCGGCCTATCCTACATGTTCATCGCCCATGACCTGCCCTTGGTCCGCGATTTCGCACATCGGGTGGTGGTAATGCAGGCGGGACGTATCGTCGAACAAGGACCAGTGGCCCAGGTATTTGACGATCCTCAACAGGACTACACCCGCAAACTGATCGCCGCCAGCCTCAGCCCCGACCCCGAAATCCAGGCCGAGCGTCGCCATGCGCGAGAACAGATCGAGGGGGTCGCATGACACGGCATGACGTTCTGGTTATGGCACCGCCCCGCCCCAAGGCGATGGCTCAGCTGGAGGCAACCTACCGCCTGCAACGTTTCGATCTCGCGGAAGACAAGGACGCTTTTCTGGAAGAGGTCGGCGCACGCTGCAAGGCGGTCGTTACCAACGGGCACACCGTTCTAAACTGCGACCAGATCGGGCAACTGCCGAATGTGGGCATCGTCGCCTGTTCCTCGGCCGGTTTCGAAACCATCGACGCCGAGGCGCTGCGCGAACGCGGAATCGCCCTGACCAACAGTTCCGACGCGCTCTCCGACGACGTCGCGG
>JABDPP010000416.1 GCA_013042765.1 Litoreibacter sp. | reverse complement strand
CATCACGCCTTTCACCCTGCGCTACACCCTCAACGAAGAGGGCGGCAAGTTCGACGCCTGTTCTGCCGATGAAGAGGAAACCGCCAGGCAGATCATGAGAGCCGCATCCGCAATTGGTTACAGCGGGCCACAGGACTGCGACATTGGTCTGGGGATGCCATCCCCAAACTGGGGCACGGCCGTTGAGATCGCGCTGAAGGGCATAAAGGAGATTGGCGGCGGTTCGCTGACCTTCTCCAACGCCGATATCACTCTGATCGCGCTTGATGAGACACCGCAGGCGGTCTTTGATCGTGTGGTCGGAGATCTCGATGCGACCCTGCCCGATGTCTTTTCGCTCCATGCTGTCCTGCCGGAGAAAATCGTCGTGGACGGAACCGGCGAAGACGACACCGTCATTGAGTTTGTCGCCACGCGCAGTCCCGAGGGGCTGGTGCAGCTGCGCGGGC
This sequence comes from Litoreibacter sp., assembly GCA_013042765.1. Taxonomy (GTDB): domain Bacteria; phylum Pseudomonadota; class Alphaproteobacteria; order Rhodobacterales; family Rhodobacteraceae; genus Litoreibacter. Next base: position 7,594 of record JABDPP010000416.1, on the reverse strand, counting down.
GCCTCCCGGATGACGAAATCAAGGAAATCGTGCTCAGCTACGCACATGCACAGTTTGGAACAGACAACGTCTACATGGCCACCCGCGATGACGAAGATCTTCCGGGGGACTGGGCAATCCGGGTTCTGGCGGCGCTCGAGGGCTTGTCGCAGGTCCAGAGCGGCAGTGCGATCGTTCAGGCGCATTACGTGCAACTGCGCGGTGTCAGCGGTTCGCGCGACACCTCCGGAGAGATTTCCCGTCTCCTGGCCGACAAGCTCGGAGCGGCGGAGAATTTCGAGATTTCGATCCGCTATGACGAATTGCTTGATCCACTGCTCAACATTCCCACGCCTGAGGAATGCGTGGATCGCGTAAACGCTGTCCTGGCGGCAAGCAAGATCGTGTTCGAGCCTTCTTCCGCTGCTTTGACCGACGATGCCAACGAGACCGTGGACAAGATCGCCGAAATCCTGCGCGAATGCTCCCGCACTCAGATCGAGATCGGCGGACACACCGACAGCCAGGGGCGCGAGATCATGAACCTCAACCTGAGTCAGGAGCGTGCCGATGCAGTCCTTGCAGGCTTGATGGAACGCCGGATCCTCACGCGCAACATCACCGCAAAAGGCTACGGGGAAACGGTTCCGATCGCCGATAACGGCACCGAAGAAGGGCGCGAGATCAACAGGCGAATAGAATTCCGCTTGCTGACGGACGTGCAGGTTTCCGAGAACCCTGAAGCGGCTGAAGCGCTACCCACGCCAACTGAAGAAACAGAGGCTCCAAGTGAACAGAACTGAGTTTGTCATAGCCACCGCAATCATCCTGTTCGTGGCCTTCACGGTGGGCTGGTTCACCTGCTGGCTGGTTCATAGGTTAAGCCGCGTGAGCACCAGTGATGTTGCCGAGCTGGACGAGATGTCAAAGGCGCTTCATGACGCGGAAGAAACACGTGACAAGGCGATCAACTACCTCCAGCACCGCAAGGCCGAATTGACAAATCAGTTGGCACAGACAGAGGCGGAACTCAGAGCCGCCATGGATGGTTTGCGGAATGCCCGCCACGAGGCCGAAGATCTTCGCGGATATATAGACCGCATTGATCGGGAATGATGGCTTCGGCGTAAAAAGCTACCAGCGCTTGAGCGCCGCTTCGTCTTCATCCTTTGCTGCGACCCAATCCGTGCCGTCGGCGGTGTGTTCTTTTTTCCAGAACGGCGCGCGGGACTTGAGATAATCCATCAGGAAGTCGGCAGCTGCGAAGGCATCAGCCCTGTGTGCCGAGGCCGTGGCGACCATCATGATGTCTTCGCCGGGCTTCAGGTTTCCAAAGCGATGTATCACCAAGCAGTCAGACAGCGCCCAGCGCGACATCGCCTCCTCCGCAATCTTCGTGATCGCAGCCTCGGTCATGCCCGGGTAGTGTTCAATTTCCATGACGCTGAGACCCGGCTCAACATCCCGCACAATGCCTGTGAAACTGACCACGGCCCCGGCGTTCGTCTGCCGCGCCGTAAAGGAATTGAGCTCGCCACCCGCGTCGAAATCGGAATCCTGAACCCGGATATCCATCTCAGCCTCCGGTCATCGGTGGGAAGAAAGCAATCTCGCGCGCTCCGCTAAGCTGGGCATCAAAGTCCGAAAGCTCCTGGTCGATCGCAACCCGCAGCGCCTCGAGATCGGAAAAAGCCACCGCATAACGCTCTTCACGACTACGCAATTCCTCGACCAGCTCCATCACGGTTGCGGCCTTTGTCTCGATCTGTTCCTTCGGCACGCCAATACGTTCGCGCACCCAAGCGAAATATAGAATGTCGATCATGTCTCAGTCTCGTCTTTCAGATAGGGCAGCGACTTGCGGAAGTAATCCCAGCCTGTCAGCAGTGTTAGGATTGCCGCGATCCACAGCAGGAGAACGCCAGCTGTCCAGCAGATATAGGCTCCCCAGTATTTCCATTTCAATCCGAGCGGATCTTCCTCCAAGCCGTTCATGATCGCATCGAACATGGCCTGATCCATGCCCCAGCTCTGCATGCCGAGGTAGTGCTCAAACACGCCCTGCGCGAACAGAACGGCGATAGCAACCATCTGCGCGGTCGTCTTCCATTTCGCGAGCTGCGTTACCTTGAGCAGACCCGAAGTCGCCCCGAGGAACTCGCGCAAGCCCGATACGAAAACCTCGCGGAACATTATCAGGGTTGAAGGCAACAGCACCCAAGGGTTCATCCCTGAAAAGCCGGTAATAACCAGCAGCGCGATGACAACCATAGCCTTGTCGGCAATCGGGTCGAGCATGGCTCCGAACTTGCTTTCCTGCTTCCAAGCGCGCGCCAGATAGCCATCGACCCAATCGGTCAGCGCTGCAGAGGTAAAAAGGAGCAGCGCGAACCAGTCCGCCCAAGGGCGCGTGAAATACAGAAACATCACGGCAATGCCAGGAGCTGCCAGAAGGCGCAGCACGGTCAGGATGTTGGGAATATTCCACGTCATGGAGCCTGTGTAGCGCGATGCATCATGGGGGGGAAGATGCGATCCGCACGCAAACTGACTAACCGCTAGCCGCATTACTGCCGTCAGTGCTGCGGCGGTGCGCGTTAAAGCCCGCTACCCCCGCTCGTGGAAGAAATCGTAGATCGTCTGCGCCATGGCTTCCGACACACCGTCCACGGCCGTCAGATCGCTCAAATTCGCTCGGCTCACGGCCTTCGCGGATCCGAAATGCTGCAACAGGGCCCGCTTCCGGCTTGGACCCACACCAGCGATTTCATCCAGCGGGTTCTTCATCTGGGATTTCGCACGTTTCGCGCGATGTGTGCCAATCGCAAAACGATGGGCCTCGTCGCGTAGCCTCTGCACGAAATAAAGCACGGGATCGTTGTGCTTCAGGGCGAAGGGACGTTTGCCGGTTCGGTGGAACTCCTCCTTGCCGGCATCCCGGTCGACACCCTTGGCGACCCCGACCATGGCAATGTCCTCGACGCCCATCTCCTGCATGATCTGGCGCACCGCGGAGACCTGCCCCGCCCCACCATCGATCAGCAGAAGGTCGGGCCAGGCTTCGGTCTCCCGATCGGGATCTTCTTTCAACAGCCGTTTGAACCGGCGCGTCAGGATCTCCTTCATCATTCCGAAATCGTCACCCGGCGTCAGATCATCGCCCTTGATATTGAACTTGCGATACTGGTTTCGCAGGAAACCCTCGCTTCCCGCAACAATCATGCCACCAACGGCATCGGTGCCCTGAATGTGCGAGTTGTCGTAGACCTCGATCCGGTTCGGGGGCGCTTCGAGGTCGAAGGCGTCCGCAATCCCTTTTAGCAACTTGGCCTGGGTCGCGCTCTCCGACATCTTACGGGCGAGGCTCTCGCGGGCATTTCGGGTCGCATTGGCGATCAGTTCCATTTTCTCGCCCCGCTGCGGCACAACGATGTCCACCTTTCGTCCGGCTTTTTGTGCCAAAAGCGCGGACATCAGGTCATCGTCCTCGATACCGTGGCTCAGAATGATCTGACGGGGTGGTGTCTTGTCGGAATAGAACTGGCCGAGAAACGCTTCCAGAATTTCGGCATGATCGGCGCCCGACCCGGTCCTCGGGTAGAAATCCCGATTGCCCCAGTTCTGATTGGCCCGAATGAAAAAGACCTGAACACAGGCCTGACCGTGTTCGAGGTGCAGCGCGATGATATCAGCCTCGGCAACCCCTCTCGGGTTGATGCCCTGCGCGGACTGGACCTGCGTCAGCGCCCTGATCCGGTCCCGCAAGGCGGCAGCGCGCTCGAACTCCATGTTATCGGAGGATTGCTGCATCTGCTGGGCCAGACGCTCCTGCACATTGGTCGACTTCCCGGAGAGAAACCTCTCGGCGTCCTTCACGAGCGCGCCGTAGTCCTTCTGACTGATATATCCAACGCAAGGCGCCGAGCAGCGTTTGATCTGGTAGAGTAGACAAGGCCGGGTCCGGGCTTCATAGGTGGAATCACTGCAATTTCGCAGAAGAAAAACCTTCTGCAATTGATTCAGCGTCCGGTTAACCGCACCGGCGCTTGCGAAGGGACCGTAGTAGTCGCCTTTCTCACGTTTTGCGCCGCGGTGTTTCTTGATCTGCGGAAAAGCGTGGTTCTTCGCCACAAGGATGTTTGGGAAGCTCTTATCGTCCCGCAATAGAACATTGAACTTCGGCTTGAGCTGCTTGATCAGGTTCTGTTCCAGCAGCAGCGCTTCGGTCTCCGTGCGGGTCGTTAGAAACATCATCGACGCGGTCTCGGAAATCATGCGCGCGATGCGCGGAGAATGACCGGACGGCTTGGCGTAGCTAGACACACGCTTCTTGAGATTTCGGGCTTTGCCGACGTAGAGCACCCGCTGCTGTGCATCCAGCATCCGGTACACACCCGGGCTGTTATCCAAAGTCCTGAGGTAACTCTGGACGCATTCATGCCCGCAAATAGCAGGCTCATTTGTCAGTTTTTCAGTGTCATTAAATTCTGACATCTACGGGCCCGCTGATTCTCGACTTGGACTGCAATGGTAGCTACCTGGTTTCAAGAAAAAAGGTTTCCACCTTTCCTGTGGATAAGCTTGGGGGAAAGACCGGTATGACCAAATTTTTTCGTTAGTTTATGGGCTGATTACCTATCTGCACATTTTTTAGGCACAAAATCAACCTATTGATTCTAAAGAAAACTTTTATTCGCCAGGACCAAGCATCTGAAAACGTTCATATTTCGTAACAGAATCGTTACACGATCTCACCGGGTGGACAAGTCAAGTGGGCTGCAGCGATTTCGTCAAAAACGTTGCTCATTCCACGCCCAGAACATCGGGGGTCTGCCAGCCAAGATGCTGACCCGCATCGATGCAAAGCAACTGCCCCGTCAGAGCCGGCGAACTCAGGATAAATTCGAGCGCTGAAGTGATGTCTTCCGGGTTCGATCCACGCCCAGAAATAGTAGCCGCGCGCTGCCGTGCAAAGTGCGAGTCGGACTGACGCCCGCCCTGCAAGGTCGGCCCGGGGCCAATCGCGTTAACACGCACGGCCGGTGCCAAGGCCTGTGCCGCAGTCTGGGTAAAGGCCCAGAGCCCCATCTTGGCAATCGTGTAGGTCATGAACTCGGGGGTCAACTTGCGCACCCGCTGGTCGACCATGTTGACCACCGCCGCGCGCGCAATGGGCTCCGACCGGTCGTCAAGACCGACCTCGGGCGCCTGCGCGGCAAAAGCCTGCGTCAGGATAAAGGGCGCATGAAGGTTCGAGCCAATATGCCGATGCCAGCTTTCGCGGGTTGCGGAGGCCAAAGTGTCATACTCGAAGATCGAGGCGTTATTGATCAGAACGGTCAGTGACCCGCCAAGCGCGTCTACTGCCCTGCTGACCAGAGTCTCGGCTTGATCGAGATCCAACAAGTCGGCCTGAAGCGCCGCGGCCTGACGCCCCTTGGCGCGGATCTCGGCAGCGACCTCCTCGGCCTGATCGCGGGACGTGGCATAGTGGACCGCCACATCGAATCCTTTATCCGCCAGATGCAGCGCCATGGCACGCCCGAGGCGGTCATTGGCGCCTGTCACAAGTGCCTTTCCGGTAATCATGCGGGAACCTCGAAAATCAGAAGAATCCAAAGATAGAGCACATAGAGCCCGGCGAAGAAGATACCCCAGCGCCGACCCAGATCGTAGCGGCCCAGAACTACCGGGGCCAGAAGCAGTGATGCGCCCAGCATGACCCACAAGTCGATCTGAAGGAAAGTATCGGAAACCGGGAACGGGCCAAACAGCGCGGCAACACCCATAATCGACAACAAGTTGAACATGTTCGAGCCGATGACACTGCCTAGGGCCACATCGGCAGATCGCCGATAGGCAGCCATGATCGTGGTCGCCAGCTCCGGCAGAGATGTCCCAACAGCCACCAGCGTCAGGCCGATCACAGTTTCCGGGATACCAAACGATTGCGCAATATTGACCGACGCATCGACAAGCAAGTCGGCCCCCAATGGAAGACCAATCAGCCCAAGCGCAAGGAAAATGGCGATCCGGGGTACCGTCATCCCGGCATCCGCGCCCTCCGGCACATCCGTCTCCGCCCGCATATGAGAGCGAGCGTCCCGAAAACTATCGGCCAGAACCAAAGCCAGAGCGGTCAGAAGAACCAATCCGTGCACCCATGTCAAAGGCGACAGGAAGCACATCGCGATGAACAGGATATTGGCGGCAATCATGACGAGAAACGCCTTGCGGCTGTCTGTACCACGAGTCGCAAGACGCGTGAGGATCGCCGGAAGCCCCAAGACGAGAAGAACATTCGCGATATTCGACCCAACCACATTACCTATCGCCAGCCCGGGCGCATCGTCGAGCACGGCCTGAACCGCGATCAGGAGCTCCGGAGCCGAGGTGCCGAACGCAACGATTGTCAGGCTGACGATCAAGGCCGGCACACCAAGGCGCAAAGACAGGTTAACCGCCCCTTTCACCAGTGCATCGCCCGCAAAAAGAAGGATCAGCAGGCCAACTCCGGCCAATACAAAATCATTCATTTCTTATCCCTGCCGCTCACAGCTGCAGGGACCCTTGCCGATCCTGTAGCGCCCACATTTGTCGCATTTCACGTTCTTCTTGAATCCAATGCGGGGCATCCGGAGCTTGCCGAACATGGCGAGCACCATCATTCCAATCAGGAAAAGGCTCATGATCTTGAGGATCATCTAGAGCCCGTATCGCGCCCAGAGCGCTTTCTCATCCAGTTGCGTCAAGGCGTCGGAAACGATCCGGGCGCCAAATCGCTGGAACAGGGTACGTTTGGGGCCGTAAAGAATGAATTGGACATCTTCCCCGAAGATCTCCCGCATTTTCGGCCCAAGATGGCCGACACCGTCCGCCAGCCCGACCTCAACCGACTGCGCGCCGACCCAGATCTCTCCGGTGAACAGGTCATCCTCTTCGGCCAACTTGGCGCCCCGGCGCTCCTTCACATGGGCGATGAAGCTCTCATGGATCTGCGCCTGAAGCCGTTTGAGGCGTTTGACGTCTTCCGGCCGCTCGGGGCGAAACGGGTCAAGCATGGACTTATCCTTGCCCGCGGTATGAACGCGACGCTCAACCCCCTGACGCGCCATCAGGTCATGAAACCCGAAACTGGCTGAGATCACCCCGATCGATCCCAGAATGGAGCTGCCATCGACCCAAATCTCGTCCGCGCTGGCCGCAAGCCAATATCCACCGGACGCCGCCACATCCTCGACAAACGCATAGACCGGTAGTTCGTATTTCTTGGCCAAATTGCGAATACGGGCCCCGATGAGCGAGCTCTGAACCGGTGAGCCACCAGGAGAGTTAACAAGAAGCGCTACCGCCTTCGGCTTTCCACGCCGAAACGCTTTTTCCAACTGCTCGGCAAGTGCTGCGTCACTCAACGCGCCGGGACGCACACCGGCCGCAATGATCCCGGACATACGAACCACGGCCACAAGCGGGGGCGTTTTGACAAAGGGAATCCAGCGTTTCATCCCGGTGATGTAGAACCCCGGGCCCGGGCAAACAAGGGGCAAGCGCCTTCCGGCGTGCTTCATTTGAACCTTTGTCGCGAACAGGCTTGCCAGCCTCGGGTTTCTGGAAC
>JABDPP010000411.1 GCA_013042765.1 Litoreibacter sp. | reverse complement strand
ATTTAAGCTTCTGTCCGAGGAGCGTTTCAACCTCCTCACTGTCCAGGCCGCCGGGCCGCAGCAGGGCGGGCGGATCGGTCATGATGATGGTCGATTCCAACCCAACCGTGCAGGGCCCGCCATCGAGCACCGCCGCGATGCGACCCGAAAGACCTTCCAAGACATGATCCGCGGTGGTCGGGCTGACCTGCCCCGAGATGTTCGCAGACGGGGCCGCTACCCCGACGCCAAGCTTTCTCAGTAGTTCAAGAGCCAGCGGATTTGCCGGAACCCTTATCGCTACGGTGTCATTTCCGGCTGTGATCAGCTCAGAGACTTGGGCGCCTTCCCTCAGGGGCAGAACAAGTGTCAGGGGGCCCGGCCAGAACGCCTCTGCCAGATGCAATGCGCAGGCGTCGAACGCGGCCAATTTCTGTGCGCTTTCGAGGGACGGGACATGGACGATCAGCGGATTGAAGCGCGGCCGTCCCTTCGCTTCAAAAACTCTCGCCACCGCCAGATCGTTATCGACCCGCGCGCCAAGGCCGTAGACCGTCTCGGTCGGGAAGGCGACAAGCTCGCCGGCCCGCAGAAGCTCGGCGGCCTGATCGGTCTGGTCGGGGCGTAGACGTTGTGTCATGGCTGCGCTTTTGACGTGGCGTTCCGGTTGATGCAAGAACGTGCCAGGCTTCATAATAGTTTTCTCATTCGAGCCATCCCCTTAGCCGATCCGGCTGGGATTTGAAATGTGCTGACAACAAAGGATGCCCTGATGCCTTACCGCGCCCCAAGTGCAGACTACCAGTTCCTGTTCGACCATGTCGTCAAATTGGAGCAGGTCACCGCGACAGAACGCTTCCAGGACGCAGCGCCGGATCTCGTCTCCGCGATCCTTGAGGAGGCAGGGAAACTCTCCAATGACATTCTTGCGCCGCTGCAACGCAATGGCGACATGCATCCTGCTCACCTTGAGAATGGCGTTGTCCGAACCTCGCCCGGTTTCGCAGACGGCTACAAGGCGGTGGCTGAGGGGGGCTGGGTCGGTATGGCCGCTGATCCGGAATATGGCGGCATGGGCCTGCCGCAATCGGTTCTGAACGCGGTGAACGAGATGATGGGCGGGGCGTGCCTGTCGCTTCAGCTCAATCCGCTGATGTCGCAAGGCCAGATCGAGGCGCTTGAGCATCACGCCTCCGACGAGATCAAGGCGCTTTACCTGCCCAAGCTGGTGTCGGGGGAATGGTGCGGAACGATGAACCTGACCGAACCGCAGGCCGGATCCGATGTTGGTGCGCTGCAATCGCGGGCGGAGGCAAATGAGGATGGCACTTACTCTGTCTCGGGTCAGAAGATCTACATCAGCTGGGGTGACAATGATTTCTCCGAGAATGTCTGCCACCTTGTGCTGGCGCGCCTGCCCGGTGGAAAGCCCGGGACGAAAGGTATCAGCCTCTTTCTGGTGCCCAAGCGTATCCCGAATGCCGATGGCAGCCCTGGGGTGGCCAACAGCCTCAAGGTTGTCTCGCTCGAGCATAAGATGGGCCTTCACGGCTCTCCCACGGCGGTCATGCAATATGACGGGGCGACCGGATGGCTGATCGGGGAAGCCCATAACGGGATGGCCGCGATGTTCACAATGATGAACAACGCCCGTCTGGGTGTTGGCGGGCAGGGTATCGCGGTGGCCGAGGCTGCGTATCAGCACGCGTTGGCCTATGCGCTGGAGCGCAAACAGGGCCGGACACCCGAGGGTGATGCGATCCTCGGTCATGCCGATGTCCGCCGGATGCTGGCGCAGATGAAAGCGGATGTTTTTGCCGCCCGGGCCATCGCGGCAGCCTGTGCGCAGGCGATTGATATGGGTAATGCCACAGGCTCCAAAGAGTGGCAGGCCCGGGCCGCGCTTCTGACGCCGATCACCAAGGCGTTTGGGACAGATGTCGGTATTGACGTGGCCCAGCAGGGCATCCAGGTGCATGGTGGCATGGGCTTCATCGAAGAGACTGGCGCCGCGCAGTATCTGCGCGATGTGAGGGTCACGGCGATCTATGAGGGGACGAACGGGATCCAATCGATGGATCTTGTCGCCCGTAAGATGATGGATGGCGGTGAGGCGGCCTTTATCCTGATCGATGAGATCGAAGCGAATGCCGAGGCCTGCAAAGGCGATATGCCGGAACTGGCGGGACCGTTGTTCAGCGCGGCCGAGACCCTGCGCGAGACCACAGAATGGTTGGTTGAGCAGGAGATGAACGACCGGTTTGCCGGTGCGGTTGCGTACCTGCGCCTGTTTGCACGGGTGCTCGGCGCGCATTTCCACTTACTCGCGGCGAAGGCCACGGGAGCCGACAGTACGCGAGCGAGACTGGCACGCGTCTACATGCAGCGTCTCCTGCCGGAACATTTCGGGCTGGCCGAGCATGTGCGTCAGGGGGCCGACGACCTTTATGCGCTCAGCGAAGAAGACCTCGTCGCTTGACCCGGACAATTCGCTACCCATTTGCCGAAGCCCCGGAAGCCGGCGCTGCATTGACGGTTGCCCCGGGTGTCCTGTGGATCAGGCTCCCGCTGCCCATGGCGCTGGATCACGTGAACATTTTTGCCTTCGATGATGGGGACAGCTGGACAATCGTCGACACCGGGTTTCTGTCGAAACGCGGCATCGCGCTTTGGCAGGACCTGCTGGCCGGGCCGCTCGGGGGAAAGCCGGTCTCCCGAGTGATCGTCACCCATCACCACCCCGATCATATCGGGATGGCAGGTTGGTTTCAGACTACCCAGAGCGCAGAGCTCGTAACGACCCGCACCTCATGGCTCACGGCGAGAATGCTGGTGCTCGACGAGCAGGCGAGGCCCACCGAAGAAACTCTGAAATTTTATCGTCGTGCGGGCATGGATAGAGCGGTCTACGAAAAGCGCGCCGAGGACCGGCCTTTCAATTTCGCCGATATGGTTGCGCCCCTGCCGCTCGGCTATGCGCGGATCCAGGAGGGTGATGTTATCCGATTTGGCGGGCGGGACTGGGACGTTCGGATCGGGAACGGTCACGCTCCGGAACATGCGACCTTCTGGTCACGCGATGACAATCTGGTTTTGGGGGGCGACCAGCTCTTGCCCTCGATCTCACCGAACCTTGGCGTTTACCCGACCGAACCTGATGCCGACCCAGTGGGCGAATGGCTCGCCTCCTGCGCCGCACTGTCCCCGTTTGCGACGCCGGATCAACTGGTTCTGCCGGGGCACAAACTGCCCTTCGTTGGTCTGCCATTCAGAATGCAGCAATTGGCGGATAACCACATTGGTGCGCTCGAACGCCTCATAGCCCACCTTGATACGCCTCGTACGGCGCATGATTGCTTCTTGCCGGTGTTCAAGCGTGAGATCACCGGGGGTGAATACGGGCTTGCTCTGGTTGAAGCAGTGGCGCACCTCAACCACCTTTACCTGTCCGGACAGGCCACCAGGCACTTGCGCGACGACGGGGCCTATGTCTTTCAGAATGTGCATTGAACGCCCTTTGGGGTTTCGTAGCACCCGCGTCGCGCTGTCGCGTGACAGCGCCAAAAGAATCCAGTAAAGCTCTTTCAAAGTCAGACTACGGAGAGACGATCATGGCAGAGCATGAGCACGGCAAAATGGATATTTCGACACAGGAGCAGACCTTTGAGGGTTTCGTGAAGTTCACGACCTACTCCGTGATCGGAATTCTGGTTTTCCTCGTATTTCTTGCGATGGTGAACGCCTGATTTCTACGGGCGCTGGTGTCTGTGGATATAGTTTCACATGGCGTGCACCTGTGACCTTTGGGCCGTAACTTTCTGGCCTAAAGCGCATTTCCTAAGAATATGAAGATGGATCGCGATTCGCGGTCCATTTTTTTATGGTTCCTCGCACGGCCTAGCAG
>JABDPP010000409.1 GCA_013042765.1 Litoreibacter sp. | reverse complement strand
CATCAGACATCCGCCCTTCACCGAGAAAGGCCCATCCGCGAATGAGACCGTCCATCAGAGGGGAAAGTCCTTCCTGAGCAATTTCGCGAGAAATCGCGCGCTCAAACGAGCCGTCTGACATGTCAGCGGCCATTTGGACCAGATCGACAACGGCGTTGGAGTGCCCGGCGGCCTCAAGGCGCGTGGCGATCCTTGCTGCACCCGCTACGTCGCCTTTGCAGATATGGGCAATTATCGCGGCATCGAGGAGCGCTACATGCTCCGGTGAGCTGATCATCGCCTGGGCGTAGTAGCGGGTGGCCTCTGTGAAATCGGAAACCATATTGGCGTGGCGCGCGGCAAGGTATGCGCCTGCGCCCTCTGCGGCGGCGGATCCGCCAGCCATCAGAGCCGTCATTCCGACCGCAAGACATAGTCCCGAGGAGTATCTCTTACCCATTGCCTGCTCCCACCTGCTCTAGCACTGCAAACTGTAAGCTAGGTGGTCGCCAGAGCGATGTCTATGCCAAGCCGGGTCGAGGAGATGAAATGCTCACCCGACCGAAAATCGCCCCGGAATTGTGTCGCCAGGGCTACATATTCGGGTAGTTCGGTCCGTCACCGCCCTGCGGCGTGGTCCAGGTGATGTTTTGGCTGGGATCCTTGATGTCGCAGGTCTTGCAATGCACGCAGTTCTGGAAATTGATCACGAAGCGGGGATCCTTGCCCTCTTCGGTCACGAATTCATACACGCCCGCGGGGCAATAACGCGCCGAGGGCCCGCCGAACTTTGGCAGGTTCACAGCAACAGGGATTGATGGATCCGTCAGTTTCAAGTGCGCAGGCTGGCTTTCCTCGTGGTTGGTCATCGCGAAGCTGACATTGGTCAGGCGATCAAAGCTGAGGACGCCATCCGGTTTCGGATACTCGATCGGGGTGTGTTTAGAGGCCTCCCCGGTTGCTTCTGCATCGGACTTGCCATGCTTGAGCGTGCCGAGAACCGAGAAACCGACTGTGTTGGTCCACATATCGAGCCCGCCAAGACCGAGCGAGGTCATCAGGCCATAGCTTGACCAGAGAGGTTTGACGTTGCGAACCTTCTTGAGATCTTTTCCGATCGGGCCACTGCGCACCTCGGCGTCGTAACCTTCAAGGGTATCGCCGGACCGTCCGCTCTGGATGGCGGAGTGAGCCGCCTCGGCTGCGGCTTTGCCCGACAGCATCGCGTTGTGGTTGCCCTTGATCCGGGGCACGTTGACCATGCCAGCGGAGCAACCCAGCAGCGCGCCGCCGGGGAATGCAGTCTTCGGCAGGGATTGCCATCCCCCCTCCGTGATCGCGCGCGCGCCGTAAGCAACGCGTTTTCCGCCCTTCAGAAGTTCGGCCACCATCGGGTGATGCTTAAGACGCTGGAATTCCATGTAGGGGAACAGGTGCGGGTTCTCGTAGTTCAGATGCACTACGAAGCCCACGTAAACCTGATTATTGTTGAGGTGGTAAATGAACGAGCCGCCACCAGCATTCTTACCAAGGGGCCAGCCCATCGTGTGAGTGACGGTGCCTTCGGAGTGTTTTTCGGGATCGATCTCCCAGATCTCCTTCATGCCCAGACCGTATTTCTGCGGCTGCGCATCTTTGGCAAGATCGTATTTCGCGATGACCTGTTTCGACAGGGAACCCCGGACGCCCTCCGACAGGAACACGTACTTGCCGTGCAATTCCATGCCGGGCTCATAGGCGTCAGAGGGCGTGCCATCCTCATTGAGACCAAACTCACCGGCCACCACGCCTTTGACTTCGCCATTCTCGCCAAAAACGAGATCTGAACAGGACATACCGGGGAAGATCTCGACTCCCATGCCTTCTGCCTGCTCGGCCATCCATCGGCACACATTGCCCATGGAGACGATGTAGTTGCCGTGGTTGTTCATCAGTGGCGGCATCGCGGCATTGGGCAGGCGGATCTGGCCCGCTTCGCCGAGCATGTAGAAATTGTCTTTCTTGACGGGCACGGTGATCGGAGCGCCCATTTCCTGCCAATTCGGGAGCAGAGCGTCGAGGCCGCAAGGATCCAGAACTGCGCCCGACAGGATATGCGCGCCCACTTCGGAGCCCTTTTCCAGCACAACCACGTCGAGATCGGCGTCCAGTTGCTTCAGGCGGATCGCAGCGCTCAGACCGGCCGGGCCGGCGCCCACGATTACCACGTCATATTCCATGCTTTCGCGTTCAATCTCGGACATCAGTTTTTCTCTCCGGCAGGTCAGTTGGCTTCGTCAATATCCAAGAAACAGAGCCAGTTCAAACAAGCAAATACGACGTTGCGTCGATGCATCGCGCCGCGGCGCTGGAACTCTCGGGTTTTACAGGCTCGGGTTTTGCAATAGATCGTCCCGCAACGTGGTTTTCGAAAGGGACACCAATGTCCGTTCTGCGCATACTCTATCTGGGGCTGGCCGTCTGGGGCGCGATCCATCCGATGAGCTGGTTTGTCGCCTGGTTCGATGAGAACGGGTATGACGTCTGGGCCATGGTCGACGCGTGGCATGTCAACGCGGCCACCAGCGGGCTGGTTTGGGATCTGACCATTGCTGCGATTGCCCTGACACTCTGGATTATCGCCGAGACATGGGTGCGCCGGAACTGGTTGGCCCTGATCGCGATCCCCGCCACATTCTGCATCGGGGTCAGCTGTGGTCCGCCCCTATATCTCTTCCTTCGTACAAGGCCGGTAACCTGATGGACCATTTCCTTTACAAAAACGGGCATCTGCATGCCGAAGACGTTGCTGTGCGTGATATTGCTGCAGAGGTTGGCGCACCGTTCTACCTCTATTCTACTGCGACCCTGACCCGCCACTTCCGACTTTTTGACGAAGCCCTTGACGGTATGGATCACCTCGTCTGCTTTGCGATGAAGTCGAACTCCAATCAGGCGATCATCAAGTTGCTCGCGGATCTCGGGGCGGGCATGGATGTTGTCTCCGGCGGTGAGTACCTGCGCGCCAAGGCGGCTGGTGTTCCGGGGGATCGGATCGTGTTTTCGGGCGTCGGCAAGACCCGTGCGGAAATGCAGCTCGCGCTTGAGGGTGGTATCCGGCAGTTCAATGTCGAGTCAGAACCCGAAATGCTGGTGTTGAGTGAGGTTGCGACCTCCTTGGGCTCCACCGCGCCGGTTACTGTGCGCGTAAATCCGGATGTGGACGCCAAGACCCACGAGAAAATCGCAACCGGCAAGTCTGAGAACAAGTTTGGAATCCCGATTTCCCGGGCGCGTGAGGTCTATGCTGAGGCTGCGGCCTTGCCCGGAATCGACGTGATTGGCATCGATGTGCATATCGGCAGCCAGTTGACCCAGCTTGAACCCTTCGAGCTGGCCTTCACCAAGGTCGCTGAACTGACGCAGGAGCTACGGGCGGATGGACATGACATCAGGCGGCTCGATCTGGGTGGTGGATTGGGCATCCCCTATGAGCGCTCCAACGAGGCGCCGCCGCTGCCGATTGAATTCGGACAGCTGGTCAAGCGCACTGTCGGCCACCTGGGCTGCGAGATTGAGATTGAACCCGGACGCCTGATTTCGGGAAATGCCGGGATCATGGTCAGCGAAGTCATCTACGTGAAGTCTGGCGAGGATCGCGAGTTCCTGATCATCGACGCGGCCATGAATGATCTCATTCGTCCTGCCATGTATAGCGCTTACCATGACATTATTCCCGTAGAGGAGCCAAAGCCGGGCATTGAGCCTGCCAGATACGATATCGTCGGGCCGGTTTGCGAAAGCGGTGATACATTTGCCAAACAGCGGATCATGCCGCCGGTTGGTCCGGGCGACCTGATCGCATTCAGATCCGCCGGTGCCTATGGCGCGGTGATGTCGTCGGAATACAATTCGAGGCCGCTGATCCCGGAAGTCCTGGTGCATGGCGATCAATTCGCTGTCATTCGCCCGCGTCCAACCTTTGACGAGATGATAAATCGCGATACCATCCCACAATGGCTCTAGTGCTATTTCGCACGGCTTTTGGGAATCGTTGATGACGCAAGGACCGGCAACACCAGATATGAAGACGCTCAGATGGCCCTTGCGGCTGACTTGGGCGGGTCTGTTCGCGGAGCGTTCCGTGCGGGCGTTCTGGCCTCTGTGGTCGGTATTTCTGCTGATTTGGACCTGTTTCGCCTTTGAATTGCAGGCGGGATTGTCTGTCGAGGCGCGTTGGCTGGGTTTGCTGGTTGCGGGAGCGGCTTTGATCGGAAGCTCCCTCTACGCGCTGCGGCGGTTTCGCTGGCCCAGCCGTGAGGACGCGCTTGTAAGACTAGACCAGTCCTTGCCGGGAAATCCGGTCACGGCCGCGTTCGATAACCCGGCCATTGGTGCGACCGACCCGGCGGCTTTGGACGTCTGGAATGTGCATGTGGCACGAATGCAGGCCCGGCTGGCGGAAGCCCGCGCAGTCCCGGGGGATCTGCGCCTGTCACGCCGCGACCCGTTCGCCTTGCGCTACGTGGCCGTCTTGGCCTTCGTTTTGGCCTTGGTGTTTGGATCCGTCTGGCGGGTCGACGACCTGGGCGATCTCGGTGCCGCGAATGCAGGGGACGGCGTTCTTGCCGGACCGAGCTGGGAGATCTGGATCGAGCCGCCTCTCTACACTGGAAAACCAACGCTTTACCTGAATGATATTGCGCAAGGGGACCTATCCGTTCCCACGGACAGCCTTGTGATTGTCCGGCTTTATGGGGAGCTTGGCAAACTCGAAGTGATCGAGACCGTATCTGACGCGGAGGGGTCTACCACCAGCCAGCCCGCTTTTGATGTGAAAGTAGCCAAAAGTGGCGCCTTGCGGATCGCTGGAGTAGCGGATGCGGAATGGCAGATCACCGCTGTTGCGGATGCACGTCCGTCCGTTACGGGCAACGGGCCGATCGAGCGCAAGGTCTCCGGGGAATTGTCGCTGCCCTTTGCTGCTAGAGATGATTACAGCGTCGAGCGCGGTGAGGTCGAAATCACGCTCGATCTAGAGCGGGTCGACCGCCGTTACGGCTTGGCGCCTGAGCCGGAAGCGCGAGCTTCGATTTTCCTCGATCTGCCGATGCCATTTTCTGGCGATCGGGCCGATTTCTCTGAGATCCTGATCGAGAACCTGTCAGAGCATCCTTGGGCGGGGTTGCCCGTAGAGTTCAAGTTGAGCGTCGAGGACGCGGCTCGCCAGCCCAGCATGCCTGAAGTGATCGAGGATACTCTGGCCGGGCGGAGGTTTTTCCAACCAATAGCCAAGGCTGTTGTCGAACAGCGGCGCGATATCCTCTGGTCAGTCGAGAACACACGACGCGTGACGCAGGTGCTGCGTGCCATCACCTACAAGCCGGAAGAGTTTTTCCCGAATGAACAGGCTTACCTCACGCTGCGCCGCGCCATCACGGTGCTGGATCTGGCGCAGGACTATGATCTTGGGCCGGAGAAACGCGATGAGGTGGCTGAAATGCTCTGGCGCGCCGCGCTGCTACTGGAAGAAGGCCGCCTGAACGATGCTCTGGATCGTTTGCGGCGTGCCCAGGAGCGGCTGTCAGACGCGATGCGCGAAGGTGCGACGGACGAAGAGATTGCCGAGCTGATGCGCGAGTTGAGCGAAGCGATGCGGCAATACATGGAACAACTGGCCCAGGAAGGGCAGGACGGCGAGAACCAGCAACTATCCGAGAACCAGCAAACGCAGGAGATCACCGGTGATCAATTGCAGGACATGCTCGATCGTTTGCAGGAACTCATGGAACAGGGCCGCATGGAGGAAGCCGAACAGCTTCTGTCCGAGTTGATGGAAATGATGCAGAACATGCAGATTGCCCAGGGTCAGCAGGGACAGGGGCAGCAAAGTCCCGGCGAGCAGGCGATGGAGGGACTGCAGGACACGCTGCGCGAGCAACAGGGCCTGAGTGACGAAGCCTTCCGGGATCTGCAGGAGCAGTTCAGCCCCAATGCACAAGCCGGTGAGAGCCAGGGCAACGAGGGGCGCAATGGCGGTCAGGGTCGTGGCGACAGCCATGAAGGCCAAGGCGGCGAAGGCCAAGCCCAGGGCGAAGGCGGTGCGCAGCAGGGGCAGAGCGGTGAAGCGCCCGGAAGCCTGGCAGACCGCCAGGAAGCGTTGCGTGATGAACTTGGCCGCCAGACCCGCAGTTTGCCAGGTGCTGGGACGCCCGAAGGGGACGCCGCACGCGAAGCGCTCGGCCGTGCAGGCGACGCCATGGACGAGGCTGAAGACGCGCTGCGCGATGATCGGA
Source organism: Litoreibacter sp. (assembly GCA_013042765.1). Lineage (GTDB taxonomy): Bacteria > Pseudomonadota > Alphaproteobacteria > Rhodobacterales > Rhodobacteraceae > Litoreibacter. The sequence continues at coordinate 1,274 of JABDPP010000409.1, read as the reverse complement.
CGGCAGATGCGCTGGGCGCGCAATCCGAAGCTATGGAGGCCTTGCGCGAAGGTATGCGCAACCTTGGCGAGGCGATGGCGCAACAGCAACAACAAGGCGGCCAACAAGGTCAGGCCAACGGCCAGTTCTCGCCGCAAAGCCGCGACCCGCTTGGACGCGAAGCCGGGTCAGATGGTATGATCGGATCCGAAGACAATATGCTGCAGAGCGAAAATGCCCGGCGCAGATCGCGCGAATTGCTCGATGAGATCCGAAAGCGCTCCGGCGAGCAGGAACGCCCGGAGATCGAAAAGGACTATCTGAAACGGCTTCTCGACCGGTTCTGAGTGATCAGGTTCCGCTGATTTCACCGATCAGTGCGGTGATCTTTTCCAGCAGAGTCTGGGCTGTCCCATCCAGCCATACCCGCAGATCATTGACGATCATCACGTAGATCTGAAGCGGGTCAGCGATGCTTGGGAACATCTCCGCCAACGTTGGCGCATAGGCGTATATCCCGAGCAAGATCGCTACGAATATAATGACAAGTGCAAACCCCCGCCGGAAGCCGCTGCCGCCTGCTGCTGCCTCAACCTCCATCTCTGTCGCGGCGGCATCGGACGCCCCGGGCGTGAGCGTGGAGTTGATCTCGTCGATATCGGGGAAGATCTCGCTTTTGGAACCGGTTTCAGTTGTCTCCGCTTCTGCTCCAAGATTTCTTTTCAGAGCGGCTTCAAGCGCATCATCGTCGTTTTCATCCTCATCGGCCGAATCCTGTGGCAGTGATCCTCGGCGTGCGAGCCGATCTTCGGTTGAACCAGTATCGGCCTCGGAATCTTCGAGTCCCATATCTGTCTGCGTTTCAAGGTTTTCCGCTTCCGCGGCCCGGGCCTTGGTCTCGCGATCGACTTCTTCGCGGATTACCTCGAGCGCGTCCTCATCAACATTGGGAGCCTGCGGTGTTACTTCACCTTCCACCGCTTCAGGAGCAGGCTCTTCGGCCGCTGTTCCGGGGTGAAACCACGTGTGATTGCAGTTTGAACACTGAACATCTCGGCCTTCCGGGGGCAGAAGGTCGGCATCGACCTCGTATTCCGATTTGCAATTAGGGCAAATAAGCCTCATTTTGGGTCCTGTCTTGCACGAAAAAGCTGAACATCTCTCTTTGTTCGTAAGACCTTAACGTGCCGGTTTCGTTAATCCAAGCATTCTCGCCTGTATTATATTGTAACTGATGCGGGGCGTGGCATAACTGTTTCAAAACAAATGGAGCAGTCTCCGTGATCGAATTGGAA
>JABDPP010000037.1 GCA_013042765.1 Litoreibacter sp. | reverse complement strand
CATCTGTTCGAGGCGTTCCAGATTGAATGCCACGAGCGGGGCGTGGCGGTGCAGCACATTCTCTACGACATCGACGACTGCGAAAGTCTGGCAAGATATTTGCCTTCCAATCTGTTTCGCGACGCGGCCATGCAGCTGATTTTCGTATTGGGGCGGTATTCTGGCCAGGGCGCTTCTGGTGCGCATGATCTGGACCCGTTCCTGGAGTGGTTGCGGTCGAAAGAGATCACGCCGGACTGGTCGGTCTGTGCCTTTGGCAAAGCAGAGGCAGCCGCGCTGATATACGCGTCGCAAAGAGGCGGGAAATGCAGGATCGGGTTTGAGAACTCGCTCTATCTGCCCAATGGCAGGCTTGCGCGGGACAATGCTGAAAAGGTTTCAGCGTTTGTGGCGGAGCGGACCAAGGCGCTGCACCAGAAAGAGGCGCGGTAGCGCGCGGCTGCTTTGTAATCTCTCTCCTATCAGGCCCCTCCAAAAAAACCTGTTCCGGCCCGATCTCACCCATAAGAGGCGCTTCATGGCGCAAACTCCCGCCCTGATGCGTGAAGGGCCGTTGTGTCCGCTGCTGGGCAGTATGATTTCTTACCTTTCCGCCGCGCGGGCAGGGCTTCGAACACACGCAGAAGGATCTTGGAACTTCTCGTGTGACACCGGGGTTGCGGTGCGCTGAAAGGCGCTCTTCTCTGGGCATCGGGACGACACCTGCCATTTGCCTCGGACGAGATGATGGTGGCTTCACCGACCAGTTGTTTCACCGAATTTTGGCTTGAGACGGTCTGAGTAGTGCGACCTTGACCCTTGCCCGGATAGCGTCATCTTATTTGTGAAAGGATCGGAGAAGCTGAGGATGATTGGCAGAGTTCTTTTCGTCTTGATCGGGTTGGCCCCTGGGTCTGTCGCGGCGTTAGAGGTTCGCGAGACGGGACGCTATGACCTGAACCGCCCGGCCAGCCTCGACTATGACCCCACCTTCTGTGGGTTGTGGATCGCCAATGAGGGGCCGGAGGCCGTGCTGGTCACTCTTCAGGGAGATGAACTACGCCGGATCAGTAGCGATCTGTCCCGGATCAAGGCGATTGCCATCGAAGGGGATCACCTCCTGGTGGGGGACGGTTTCGGCCGTCTGCAAAGGGTAACGAAGGACGGGGTGCCGGTGGAGGCTCCGTTCGCATTGCAGGGCGGTTTTTCCGATACGGAGGGCATCGCCATCACCGCAGCGGGCGATATCGTCACTGTCGAGGATGACCCGGAGCAGCTGTCGTGGTTTGACACCGAGGGCCGTCTTAAGGTCCGGGTGGACACCATGACACTGACCCCGCCACTGAGCGAGGCGCAGGGCATCGCCATAGATCCCCGCACAGGTCACATGCTGATCGTCGATGATTGGGAAGGTTCCAACAGCCTCTATGAATTCACCTCCGAAGGGCAATTGCTGGCCCAGGTCAGCCTGCTGGAATTTGGCACCGACCCCGAGGGCATCGCCATCCGGCCCGGGTCCAATCAGCTCTTCGTTGCGTTCGATGGCGGTGCAGAGATTGTGACCTTTGACTATACACCCACTTTGCCCGAGGGCGCGGCGGCTTTGCCGCCCGGCGCAGATTGCATGATGTTCTAGGGGCGCGTTCTGGAAGCTCCCGGCCGGGAGGAACGATTGCCTCTGGTGGAGGGGGTATGTACCCGGCCGGTTCGCGGAAAGAACTGCCGTAGGAACGCGAGTTCCAGACTTTCCAGACGACCTCTCTCTCAACGTCAGGCTTGCCGAAGACCCAAACCGATCAGTGCACGTTCGAGCAGCCGCGACAGCAATGCGACGGCGATATTAACCACCGTGATCGGGACAAAAACGACAAGGCCGTGCCCCTTTAGATATCCCGGATTGCGTTCCAGATAGAACTGGACGTCGCGTTGATTGCCGCGCTTGTTGAGTTCTCTTTCCTGCTCGGTCTCAATAGTTACCCATCCGACTTCGCGGATAAACGGATCTGCTCCAGTGACCGCCGGGTCTGGAAAGCTGTCAATCAACGCGCGCGCCTGGTCTTGCACTTCGATCGGTGCCTCGAAATCCGGACTTGGGAAGACCTGGCCAAAATACTTGCAAAACAGGTGGTAACTCGAAGCGTGAACAAGGGTCCCGAGGTAGTAGACCGGTGTGAACGGGTGCCTGAGTTTTTCCACAAAAGCCCGGATCATTCCAAAACCAAAGGTTGTGCCGCGCCCTCGATACTGCGGCATGAGCGCGGCCTCCGCGCGCAATACGATTACGTTTCGCCCCTTTAGGCGGCGCCAGTAGCGGTGAAACGCGCAATATCCGACAATGTCGCAGTCGCTGGTCAGATAGAGCTGGATCACGGTCGCCTCCGCTGCCGGTTCCAGCACATGAAGATGAAACTCTTCGGCGGAGGTGCCCGAGAATATCTTTCGATGCACCTCGTAAATCTGACGCGACAACGCAACGCGCTCAGGGGCAGATATGTTCTCCGGCACAATGACGCGCGTGCTGACGATCTTGGGTGCAATCTCCTTCTGGTTTTCCACGCGCAACTTGCTGCCAACCCTCTTGCTCATCGAAATGCCGGTACCGGCTCCGGCAGGATGTCATCTTTGAAGGTTGCAGCACAACACATGCTGCATTTGGCCGACGAAGAGAGATGTTCGTCCAGGTTTTTGAACGCAGGGGCAAGTGGCATTCGTCGGCGATAGTTTCAGCGCTTTGATCGTCATCAGGCGGCTTCCATGAACCAGATCGATCTCTCAAATCAGCCTTGCCGGCACGAAATTCGCTCTTGATCGCGGTCAATACGCATCGCCCGGCAGCGCGCTAACCTGTCGATCACTGGATGACGCGGGTTCCTTCCATTCGCCGCTGAGTGAGAAGGGCCTCGTGGCCGTCTCGAGGAGCAAGTCATGCCGAGCAAAGACAATCAGAGTGATCGTTCGATCAGCTACGAACATGGCGTTTCCGACATTGCGCTTATGGGTGTGACCGTGGGAAACCTTCTCAGGCGCACAGCTGTGGAGTTTCCAGAGAATGAGGCGCTGGTTGTCCCCTATCAAGACGTGCGCTGGAGCTATCGCGAACTGGACAGCGAGGTCGAGCGTCTCGCCGCAGGGCTCGTTGCGCTGGGGCTGGAGCCGGGAGAGCGTATCGGCGTCTGGGCTCCGAACATGGCAGAGTGGGTCGTTTTGCAATTCGCAACCGCCCGGGCTGGCCTGATCCTCGTCAATATCAATCCCGCCTATCGCCTGTCCGAGCTGGAGTTTGCACTCAATCAGGTGGAGGTTGCAACGCTTGTGTTGGTGCCGAGCTTCAAGAGCAGCAACTATCTGGCAATGCTTGCTGACCTGATGCCCGAATTGAAAGCGGTCGACCCTGGCAAGCTGAAGGCTGCGCGTGTTCCGACTCTGCGATTGGTCGTGACGCTCAGCGATGACGCCGCCCCGGGAACGATCCGGTATTCAGATGTCGTGGCAGGTGCCGATGACAGGGCGTATCGGAGAGTTCAGGAGCTCTCATCGGTCCTGCAATTTGATGATCCGATCAACATCCAGTCCACATCCGGAACGACAGGGCGACCGAAGGCAGCAACGCTGACGCACCACAACATCGTCAACAACGCCTATTTTTCGGGTCTGCAGATGAAGCTGACTGCGGCAGACCGCATGTGCATCCCGGTGCCGATGTACCATTGCTTCGGGATGGTGCTGGGCACGCTGTGCTGTGTCGCGCACGGCGCGACAATGGTATTCGCCTCGGCCGGTTTCGATGCGACCGCAGCGATGGATGTCACGGAAACAGAGCGCTGCAGTGTCTTTCACGGTGTCCCGACCATGTTCATCGCCGCGCTGGATTCCCCGGGATTTGCGGGGCGCGACCTGTCCTGCCTGCGCACGGGGATCATTGCAGGCGCACCGTGCCCGGCTGAACTGATGAAACGCATAATGGGTGAGATGCACATGTCGCAGATCACCATTGCCTACGGTATGACGGAAACCGGACCTATCAGCACCCAGACCTCGGTCGATGATCCGGTGCACCGGCGGGTTGAGACGGTCGGCCGGGTTCTGGCGCATACCGAGATCAAGATCGTCGACGACGCCGGGCGGATCACGCCGCGCGGAACCCCGGGCGAGTTGCTGACCCGCGGGTATTGCGTGATGCCCAGATACTGGAACAACCCGGCGAAGACAGAAGAGGCCATCGATGAGGCGCGCTGGATTGCCAGTGGGGATATCGCGGTGGTCGATGAGGAGGGTTTCTTCCAGATCGTTGGCCGCAGCAAGGACATGCTGATCCGCGGTGGCGAGAACATCTTCCCGCGCGAGATCGAGGATTTCCTGTATACCCATCCGGCTGTTGAACAGGTCGAGGTGATCGGGGCGCCGGATGAAAAATACGGCGAAGAGGTGTGCGCCTGGATCAAGCTTCGCGAGGGGAGGACGGCGACGGCAGAGGAGATCCGCGACTTCTGCAAGGGTCAGATCGCGCATTTCAAAATCCCGCGCTACGTCAAATTCGTCGATGCGTTTCCGATGACCATCACCGGGAAAGTGCAGAAATTCGTGATGCGAGAGATGATGGCCGAGGAACTGGCAGGGACGGCTGAGGATGTCTGAGCCGCTTCGCTTTCTCGACGCCGAAGGCGGGTGCGCGCGCGAGTTGCCAGACTTCGCCCGCGACCGCGAGACGCTGGTTGCGCTCTACGCTGCGATGGTGCGCACCCGCAGCTTCGATGCCAAGGCCATAGCGTTGCAGCGCACCGGGCGGTTGGGCACCTATGCGTCGAGCCTTGGCCAGGAGGCCATAAGCGTCGGCGTCGCCAGCGCGATGCAGGATCGTGACGTTTTCCTGCCGTCGTTTCGCGAACATGGCGGGCAACTCTGGCGTGGCGTGAGCATGGAAGAGTTATTTCTCTACTGGGGCGGCGACGAACGGGGCAATGATTTCGCCGGGCCGACGCAGGATTTCCCGGTCTGCATTCCTGTCGCGTCACAATTTCCCCACGCTGCAGGCGTGGCGCTTGCGATGCAGCAGAAGGGCGAAAACGCCGGGGCGGTCGCCATCGGCGGTGACGGAGCAACCTCGAAGGGCGATTTCTACGAAGCGCTTAACGTCGTCGGTGCCTGGGGCCTGCCGGCCGTGTTCGTCATAAGCAACAATGCATGGGCCATTTCCGTGCCGCGCAGCGAACAGACCCATGCCAAGACGCTCGCCGACAAGGCCATCGCCGCCGGATTGCCGGGTGAACAGGTCGATGGAAACGATGTCATCGCGGTCCGTGAGGCCACCGGGCGTGCTTTGGAAAGGTGTCGTGCGGGAGATGGCGGCACGCTGATCGAATGCCTCAGTTACCGGCTCGGCGACCACACTACAGCCGACGATGCCAGCCGCTACCGGGATGAAACCGAGGTCAGCCCGCATTGGCAGGAAGAGCCGCTGATCCGACTGCGAAACCACCTCGTTGCCGCGCATGACTGGGGCAAAGCGGACGAGGAGGGCCTGCTGCGCTCCAGTGGTGAGGCGGTTGAGGCCGCTGCAGAGAACTATCTCGCTACCGAACCGGACCCCGCGCGCGCCATGTTCGACCATCTCTACGCGGCCATACCCGAAGACCTCGCGGCCTTGGCAGAGGAGGCGGGTGATGACTGAGTTGACGATAATCGATGCCATTCGCACCGCGCTGGGCCGCGCATTGCACGATGATCCGGATGTTATCCTTTTCGGCGAGGATATCGGCATAGATGGCGGTGTGTTTCGCGCCACCGACGGGTTGGTCCAGCGTTTTGGCGCAGCGCGGGTGCGCGACACGCCGCTGAGCGAAACGGTCATTGCCGGCATGGCGGTGGGAGCAGCGGCGCACGGACTGAAGCCCGTGGCCGAGATCCAGTTCATGGGGTTCATCTATTCCACGATTGACCAGCTCGCCAATCACGCCGCACGCCTTCGAAACCGCACCCGGGGACGGCTGACCTGCCCGATGGTTTTGCGCGCGCCTTTTGGCAGCGGCATCAAGGCACCCGAGCACCATTCCGAAAGCATGGAGGCGATGCTGGCCCATATCCCGGGTTTGCGGGTGGTGGTGCCCAGCAGCCCCACCCGCGCTTATGGTCTGCTTCTGGCCGCAATCCGCGATCCCGACCCGGTCGTGTTTCTGGAACCCAAGCGGCTCTACCGGTCCATGTCCGAGCCTGTGCAGGATGACGGTGTGGCGCTTCCCCTCGATCGGGCTGTCATTCTGCGTGAAGGCGGGGATGTCACGCTGGTGAGCTGGGGGGCGATGCTGAGCGAGACCCGCGCGGCGGCGGAAAGCCTCGCGGGCGAGGGGATCGATGCCGAGGTGATCGACCTATCCTCGCTCAAACCCATCGACCGGGACACGATCCGGGCCTCGGTTGGAAGAACCGGCCGCTGCGTCATTGTGCACGAGGCGCCACTGACCGCAGGTCTGGGCGCCGAGATCGCCGCTGATCTGGCGGAGCATTGCCTGACCAGCCTGGTCGCCCCTGTGCGCCGGGTCACCGGCTTCGATACCGTCATGCCCTATCCAAAACTCGAGGATCACTACATGCCTTCGGTCGAACGTGTTCGGCGAGCGGCGCTCGACGTGATGGAGTTTTCATGACGGTGTTCAAGCTCCCCGATCTTGGCGAAGGCTTGCAGGAGGCTGAAATCGTTGCCTGGCACGTCTCGGAAGGCGACCATGTGATCGCGGATCAGCCGCTGGTTTCCGTGGAGACCGACAAGGCCGTTGTCGAAATCCCGGCGCCCTATTCCGGCACCATCGCTCGGCTGATCGCGTCCGAGGGCGATGTTCTTGAAATCGGAGGGGCCCTGCTTGAAATCGCGACGGGCACGGCCGAGGACACCGGGGCCATCGTCGGTGAGCTTGGCGAGGCGGCAGAACTGGGGGGCCCGTCCCTGGCGCAGCTGGGGGACAGATCAACGCGCGGCCGTGCTTCCCCCGCCGTCCGCCGTCTGGCGAAAGAGAAAGGTGTCGATCTGAGCGCCGTGGCCGGGACAGGTCCGGACGGGGCAATCCTGACGCGCGATGTGGAGGCTGCTGCTCCCGGAGTTTTGGGTGAGGACCTGCGCGGTGTGCGCCGCGCCATGGCCCACACGATGACGAGGTCGCATGCCGTTGTCGTGCCTGCGACCGTCACGGAGCGCGCGGATATCTCGGATTGGTCCGAGGCCGAAAAACCGACACCGCGCCTGATCCGCGCGATCGTGGCGGCCAGCAAGGCGGAGCCTGCCCTGAATGCGTGGTTCGATGGAACAAGACGGCAGTTGCACGATCACGTCGATCTCGCTCTGGCGGTGGATACACCCGACGGGCTGTTTGTGCCGGTGCTGCGCGACGTGGCGGTGTCGACGGATATCGACGCAGCGTTAGAGCGGGTGAAACGTGCAGTTCGCGACCGTTCGATTGCTCCCGAAGACATGAAACGCGCGACCATCTCCCTTTCGAATTTCGGTCCGATCGGTGGCGAGCTTGCGGCGCTGGTCGTCTCGCCTCCGCAGGTGGCCATTCTGGGTGCGGGGCGGATTTCCCGGCAATGTGGTTTCGTTGACGGCCAGCCCGCAGCACGTCGGATCCTGCCGCTGTCGCTTACCTTTGACCATAGAGTTGTCACGGGGGGCGAAGCCGCGCGATTTCTTGCGGCCCTGCGCGATCATCTGGAGGGCCCGAGCGCACAAGAGGGAGGCGGCTCATGACAGCGGTCTTTGAGACGGCCGATGAATTCGGGCCGGAGAAGGTTGTTCACATCAGTGATGCCGCAGCCGGGTTGCGGGCCATCGTGGTGATCGACAACACTGCCATAGGGCCTTCGGTGGGTGGTATTCGCATGGCACCCGACGTGACGCTGGAGGAATGCGTGCGGCTGGCCCGGGCGATGAGCCGCAAAAACGCCGCCGCGGGTCTGCCGCATGGTGGCGGTAAAGCCGTTATTTTCGCCGATCCCGCCATGCGCTCGCCTGAAAAGGAAAGCCTGATGCGCGCTTTCGCTCAAGCCATTGCCCAACTGACGGATTTTATTCCCGGTCCTGACATGGGAACGAATGAAATTTGCATGGCCTGGGTCCGCGATGAGATCGGCCGGGCTGTCGGTCTGCCGCTTGTAATTGGAGGCATTCCTTTGGACGAGATCGGGGCCACTGGTCACGGTGTTGCGGTCGCTGCCGAAGTGGCTGAGCAGTTCAGCGCGGTCGCGCTGGAGGGAGCACGGGTCGCAATTCAAGGCTACGGTGCGGTCGGCAGGCATTCCGCTCACCATCTTGCGCAAAAAGGGGCACGCATTGTTGCCGTCGCCGATTCCAAAGGCACCGCGGTCTGCGCCGATGGCTTTGACTTGTCGCGCCTTGACGCGCTCAAGGCCGAAGGCCAGAGCGTGACCAGCTATCCTGCCTCCGAGATCATGGATGGGGATGCAGTGATCACCGCAGAATGCGACATCCTCGTCCCGGCGGCGCGCCCGGACGTCATCAACACTGCGAATGCTGCCGAGATAAAGGCCATGCTCGTGGTCGAAGCCGCCAATATTCCGGCAACGAAAGAGGCCGAGATCGCACTGCGCGACCGTGGTGTTCTCGTGATCCCGGACTTCATCGCCAATGCCGGCGGCGTGATCTGCGCCTCGGTCGAATACCGCGGTGGCACGCAATCTCAGGCCATGGCAACGATCACGGAGAAGATACGACGCAACACCCACGCCGTGTTGAGCCAGGTTCACGAAAACGGCAGTCTACCACGCGACGCGGCGAATGCGCTGGCCGAAGCGCGATTGCGCGAGGCGATGGATCTGCGGCGGAAATTCTGAGGCTTACGCCAGTTCGGAACAGGGTTCATTCACCGGCGGCGCAATCGCCGAGGCCGCGGATCATGGTTTTCCGTCAGGCCCCTCGTCGATGAAACGATCAACCTCGGCGGCGAGCGCCCGCAGCCGCGGGGATATCTGGACCTCGTAGGGCGCCGTCTTGGTGATATCGCGCAGCGCGTCTGGCAGCGCATCAAGCTGGCTGGCGGCATGCGCGCGTGTTTCTTTGAGCGAGAGAGCAGGGCCCAGACGCTTGCCGGCGCGCATCACTTGCTTGAGCAGCGGAACACCCCTTTGCGGATCGTCTTCGAGCGTGATGACATCACCGGTTAACTTGCCTGCGCTATCGAGACGTCGCCAAACCTGCTTTCGCCCCGGCCATGTGGCCTTTCCTGCCGACCGTTTGCGCCGCGCCTGACCGCCATATTCCTGCAGCTTGTAGGCGCAATCGAGGGCCGGCGCGTCGGTGGAGGTGGTAAGGCTTGTGCCAACGCCGAACCCGTCGATTGGCGCGCGCTTGGCCAGCAGCTCGGAGATGCTGTTTTCGTCTAATCCGCCGCTCGCGAAAATGGTGACGTCCGAAAGCCCACCCTCATCCAGGATCTGCCGGACAGCCTTTGCCAGTTCTCGGAGATCGCCGCTGTCCAGCCGGACGCCGCCGATGGAAATGCCGAGCGCCTGCAGTTTCGGAGCCAGCTTCACGACACGCCGCGCACCCTCTTGGGTGTCGTAGGTATCGATAAGCAGAACCACGTTCTCTGGCCGCGCCTTCGCGAAGGACTCGAATGCCGCGTCTTCGCTGTCGAACGCCTGCACAAAAGAGTGCGCCATGGTGCCAAAGGCGGGCACGCCGAAATCGCGTTCGGCTTGAACATTGGCGGAGCCATTGAAGCCCGCGACGTAGGACGCCCTCGCCGCCAGAAGTCCTGCCTCAGCGCCATGCGCGCGGCGCAGCCCGAAGTCAACAAGCGTCCGTCCTTGTGCCGCCAGGACCATGCGCACGGCCTTTGAGGCGAGGACGGTCTGGATGTGCACAAGGTTGATGATCCGGGTTTCGACATATTGCGCCTGGGGGAGTGGCGCCGTGATGCGGATGATCGGTTCATTGGGGAAGAACACGGTGCCCTCGGGCATGGCATGTACATCACCGGTGAACCGAAATGAACGAAGCGCTTCGATGAATGATGGGCTGAAATGCCCGCTCTGTTCCAGCCAACTCAGCTCGTCTTCGCTCGGACGTATATCTTCTAGAAACCGCAACACCTGCTCAAGCCCCGCAGCCATGAGAAAATTTCGAGAGGCGGGCAGCTTGCGCACGAAGAACTCGAAAACCGCTGTATGGGTGGCGCCGGCTTCAAGATAGGCCTGCATCATAGCGAACTGGTAGAGATCGGTCAGCAGGAAACTGGTCTGCCTGTCACTCATCCAGGGTGGCTCCCGATGGCACGATGAGAAATGCCAGACATCACCACGAGGTCGGCGCGGGGGTCATCGGTCCTCGTCGTCCCGGGCCTCGTAGCTTTGCACAAGGTTGTAAATGGTCAGAGGCCGGCCGCTCAATGTCCGGCGCAGATCTCCCATAACATCGGTTTCCTGTGCCAGATGTGCTGCAACCTCCTCAAGCTCGCTGATCGTCACCCCGGTGCCTTCGATCTCGGCAATCGCATGGTCATCGAGCTCACCGAGCAGTCGCCTGATGTCTTCATATGTTGGTTTCATCGCAATCGCGGCTCCTTGTCAGTTCAGGTCCGCGGGCCAATTCCAAGGCTCTGACCCAGAGCAGGGGCCACGGTTTCTGTGAGAGCACCCTGATAGCCGCAAAGCCTCCAGCACATCTTGATATCGCTCAAAGGCGCCGCCGCCTTTCGGGCCCAGATTGCTTCGTGCAGTGGAGGGCATCGCGATGAGCAAGATCAACCGACGTCAGGTGATGATGCCGGTTTTGCAGACCGGCGGGCAACTTCCGGGCGATCTGGCTCTGCCCGACGGGGCAAAAGGACTAATCATACTCGCCTTTGACGAGAACCCCTGTGCTTGAGATCCTCAAACACAGGACTATCCGGAGACGCTTATCAAACCTGCCCAGATGTCGTGATCAGTCAACGGGTCGCTCCGTCCGCGAACACTCTGTCGCGAATGTTTTGGACTGACGGTCGAGCCAAACGTCGCTATGCTCCCGGATCATGAGCGAAAGCAGCGTGACACTTCAGTGGGAGTTGCCTTTCCACAAAAAAGCCCGTGAAACAGCGGAACTCTTAATTGAGACTCTGAAGGAGCATGATCCCAAGGCTCTGCCTCGCAAATACGGGCTAAACGAACCGCTGAAGGCGTCGGTCGAGGACAACGATTTCTCCGGGTTCTTCGACGCCTATGACGAGGCCGGCGCCGCGCCTTACGGAGACTCGGTTCACTTCATCAATTATCGACGGTTTTCATGGGGTGGAACAAGCTTCTCCGATCCCCGCGATCCTCCTCCCCGGCGAAAGGCCGTCGGACAAAAGCGCGTGAGGGTCTATATCAGTTATTTCGGTCGTGACTTTGAGACAGACGAAAGGGCAGACACTCTTGAGAAGGTGTTTGTC
>JABDPP010000403.1 GCA_013042765.1 Litoreibacter sp. | reverse complement strand
GGACCGCGTCCGGGTCATCCCCCTCACGCGGGGCGAGCGAACGCACGCCGATCTGATCCTGCAGGAAGAGCTTCAACCTGTCGCTCGTGCTATCGCCGCTGGTCTCGCGCAGAGAGACCGAGAGAGCGCGCCTTGCTACCTCGGGGAAACTGTCCTGCAACTCGATCAGTGTGGGAACGCCGCTTTGCGCTGTCTCTGCGAGCGGTGCCGGTATCTCGGCTGCCGCCGAAATATCGGGGAGCACGTCTTCAAAAGGGCTGCCGCTGTCCAAGGCGGCACGAACAACGCCAAGCGCGCCACGCGCCTTGGCTCGCGCTTCAGCGGATTTAACATCCTCAACCTGCTCGGCCGCCGCTTCTATCTGCGACTTCGCAAATGCAGTCATCTCTTCAAGCTCTGAAGACAGGGCAGCGATTTGACCTTTCTGCGCTTCAAGCGCAGCCTGAACTTCGGGGGAAAGGTCCACCGGTTCTGGCGCCAGTTTCGCAGCCTCGAGATCAGCCTCCAAAGAATCGATCCGGGCCGCGGCCTCTTGCTCCGCTGCCGCAGCTTTCTCTTCCGCGGCTTGCGCTTTCTGAGCCGCTTCGCTCAGCTGCGCCTCAAGCGAGGCCAACCGTTCGGCCTGCGCGTCAATCATGCCCTGGTAGTCGACTGCCGGCGCTGAGTCCTTACGCGGCCATCCCTCCGGCACCAGGAACTGCGCTGTTCCAAAACCGATAAGCGCCGCAACAATTCCGCCAAGAACCAGCCCTGCAAAGCCACTGCGACGCGGCGGTGCAGCTTCAGCAGCTGATGGCACGGTCTCGACCGCTTCTGAGGCGACACCGTTATCTACAGGCGAACTGGTGGCTTCTGTTTTGTCCGCACTCGGAGAGATATCGTCTTTTTCATCCGCGGCAGATTCCGCTCGATCGTCAGCGCCAAGTTCCAGAGGCGCGTCGTCCGCCGCAGCGTCCCCGTCCTGTTCGGCGGGCGGCTCGCCCGTATCTACGTCCGTGTCTACAGCAGCGTCTTTTGGTGGATCAGCCTCACTTTGTGCATCAACTGTAGGAACTTCCGCGGTTTCCGGAGCTGCTTCCGTTGCCTCGGGGGCATCCTGTTGCAGGTCTTCGGCTTTGGTTTTCGCTTTCGAGCGTGATGCCGCCGCCGGTTTTGATTTCGCGGCACGGGATCCTGTCTTCGGGGCAGTCTTTTTCGCCTGCGACGGCTTTTTCCGTGAGGTCGCCAAAATGCCTCTTCCTTTTCCCTGGAATTTCTCCTGAAACGACTCCCCCGAAACGTTCCGAGTCCGATACTAAACCGGATTTTCGTTCAGTCTCAAGCGAGTCAATGCGAACAATAGCGCTTTATCAACTCGACCATGGATTGCAGATTTGGCGCACCGCTGATGGCAATTACATCAAACAATCCGGGCGGGCAGCCTTCCGCAACGGCCTTGCTGAGACATAGTGCGACGCATGGCGCTGTCGATGAGCGGTCCAGAGACTGACAGAGTAAACGTGCACTGCGCGGCGAAAACAACGGGATCAGGACTGGATCCGTGCCAGCCAATAGCGCCCGAGCGACCTCGGAAAGCGGAAGTTCCGCTTGATCGTAGACGACCGTTTCATTCAGATCGATACACGCGCACCCCAGCATCGGCTGCAGGTCACGCGCGATATGTTTTCCCCTTGCGTAAAGTAGGGTCTTCCCGCCAGCGCTTCGCACCAACATCTCGGCCAGAGCGTCGACATCCCCATGGGCCGATCGGGCCTCAAAACCAGCTTCGCGGGCCACTTCAGCAGTCCGGTCGCCAACACAATATGCTGCCAGATCCCGGCGCGGGGTTACTCTCGCCAACCCCGAAACGCCATTCTCGGACGTAAAAACGAGCCCATCGACCCGCGTCAGGTCCACCTCCGGATCGATAAACCTGATCTCAAGAATGGGAGAGATCTCGATCTCCAAGTGGTCGCCAAGCTGTTTGTGCAGAATGTCCGCAAAACGCTCGGACTGACGCTGCGGCCGGGTCAGCAGGATCTTTGCAGCGCGTTGGCTTGGGATTGAATGGACCATCCCCGGGTGTTACCTGCCTGCAAAGTCCCACGCAACAGATACGATAGCGATGCATTCAACAGACACCCAAAGCAGGACCGTTCTTGGTCTTGAAAGCAGCTGTGACGACACAGCTGCCGCAGTGGTGCGTCACGTGCCCGGAGAGCCGCCAGAGATCTTGTCCTCGCATGTCTTCGGACAAACCGATCTGCATGCGGAGTTCGGTGGTGTTGTTCCTGAAATCGCTGCCCGCGCCCATGCGGAGAAACTCGATTACATGGTTGAAGCCGCTTTGACTGATGCCGGGCTAAACCTCGGGCAAATGGACGCCATCGCCGTGACCGCGGGGCCGGGTCTAATTGGAGGAGTGCTCGCCGGCGTGATGTGTGCGAAAGGCCTTGCCGCCGGGTCCGGGCGTCCGCTGATAGGGGTAAATCATCTCGCCGGACATGCCCTGACACCACGTCTGACCGACGATTTGGAATTCCCCTACCTGATGCTGCTCGTCTCCGGCGGTCACTGCCAGTTCCTTATTGCCCGTGACGTCGACCAGTTCACACGGCTGGGCGGCACAATAGACGACGCGCCCGGAGAGGCATTCGACAAGGTCGCGAAACTTCTGGGCCTGCCCCAGCCAGGCGGTCCGAACGTGGAGCGTGCGGCGACGTCCGGTGATGCAAAGCGCTTTGCCCTGCCCCGCCCGCTGCTGGACCGCCCCGACTGTGACATGTCCTTCTCGGGCCTGAAGACGGCCGTTCTGCGCGAACGCGACAAGCTGGTGGCCGCACAAGGCGGCCTGCATGTGAAGGATCAGAGCGACCTCAGCGCAGAATTTCAAGCCGCGGTCCGTGATGTTCTGGTTGAGAAGACCCGCCGGGCGCTGGACGCGTATCTTGATCTCTCGCCCGTGGCGCCAACCGTCGCCGTTGCCGGGGGCGTTGCGGCAAATGCGGCGATCCGTAGTGGGCTGAGCGCGCTTTGCGAGGAACGTGACGTGTCATTCACGGCCCCGCCCCTTAGCCTGTGCACCGACAACGCGGCAATGATTGCCTGGGCTGGACTCGAGCGCCTTCGTCTTGGAATGGTCGATGATATGAGCCTTGTGGCACGGCCCCGATGGCCGCTGGATACAAACGCGAACCCGATGCTGGGCTCCGGCAGGAAAGGAGCCAAGGCATGACGAAGATCATTATTGCAGGCGCAGGCGCATTCGGAACAGCTCTTGCCGTCACGCTTGATCGTGCCGGGCGCGATGTGACACTTGTCGGTCGCAATATCAGCGAGGTCGCTGAAACCCGGATCAATCCTCGCCTGCCCTCAATCCAGCTTTCTGAAAGTATCGGCATCACCTCCGAGCTGTCAGTCACACCTGATGATGTCTTGCTGCTGGCTGTCCCGATGCAGAGTCTGTCGGGTTACCTGGATATGACGCAACCCTTGCCGCATGTTGCGGTGGCCTGCTGCAAGGGCGTTGATCTCAAAACCGGAACCGGCCCATCCGCCATCATTCGGGGAAAACTCGGCGTTCCTTCCGCAGTCCTGACCGGCCCGAGTTTTGCCGCTGACATTGCCAAAGGCCTGCCCACGGCCCTGACCCTGGCGACTGATCACGCAGCACTTGCCGCAACATTGCAGGGCCTCCTGTCGACCGAGACGCTCCGGCTTTATCGCTCCGACGATCCGGTTGGTGCCGAGCTGGGCGGCGCACTGAAAAACGTTGTTGCCATTGCCTGTGGGATCACGATGGGCGCGGGTCTGGGAGAAAGTGCACGCGCGGCGCTGATGACGCGGGGCTATGCTGAGATGCTGCGCTTGTCGCTCGTACTGGGAGCGCAGCGCGACACGCTGGCCGGCCTCTCAGGTTTTGGAGATCTGACGCTAACCTGCACATCCCACCAGTCGCGCAATTTCACGTTCGGATACGCGCTGGGACAAGGTCAGCTTCCCCCCGAAGGCGTTACCGTAGAGGGCCGCTCGACGGCCAAGGCGGTTGTCGCCCTTGCGAAACGCCACGGGCTGGAAATGCCCATAACCCAAGCTGTCAACGACCTGCTGGACAAGTCCCTGACACTGACCGAAGTTCTGGGACATCTGCTCTCACGCCCCCTCAGAAAGGAATAAGACATGCGCATCGCTATCATTTGCACCGACAAACCCGGCCATCTGGAGGTGCGCAAGTCCAATCGCGATGCCCATCTGGATTATTTGAAGACGACCGGCGTCGTGGCGCAGGCAGGCCCGTTTCTGGATAACGATGGCAACATGTCGGGCTCGCTGCTGATCCTCGATCTCCCCGACATGGCTGCGGCCGGAACATGGGCCGCGAACGATCCCTACGCCAAGGCCGGCCTGTTCTCCGATGTTCGGATTGAGCAGTGGAACAAGGTCATCGGCTGATGGCCTACTGGCTTTTCAAATCAGAACCTTCGGTCTGGTCCTGGGATGATCAGGTCGCCAAGGGTGATGTCGGTGAAGAATGGGATGGTGTGCGCAACTACCAGGCCCGCAATTTCATGCGTGAGATGAAAGTCGGCGATCAGGGGTTCTTTTACCATTCGCAGAAGGACAAGGAGATCGTCGGAATTGTCGAGGTTTGTGCGGAAGCCCATCCCGACAGCACGACCGACGATCCCCGCTGGGAATGCGTAGATATCAAGGCCATTGAACCCGTGCCAGATCCTGTGTCGCTGGAGATGGTCAAGGCAGATGAACGCCTGAAGGATATGGTCCTGGTCAATAACTCCAGGTTGTCCGTGCAACCCGTCACCGATGAAGAATGGAATATTATTCGCGTCTCGGGCGGACTTTGATCGTCCCTCAGCGGCGCACCCAATCCTTGCGCGCCGAAAGCAAAATGGTTTGGGAGGGCTCCGGCATTTCGGAACCCTCCTCTACCCCACGTGCAAAGGATCTCGCACCACACGTGTCTGATAAATCTGGGTCCGCCATACTGGCCGGATAGCTCTGAAATATGGTCTGACCCGGTAGAGAGCAAATGTATTGTCGGGGCAGTTTGATTCAAATTCAGACCACCGGCCTTAAACTTGCCTTGAAAAAGCAAAACGCCCGCAGCGATTGCGGGCGCTTCAGGAAGTAGTTACGTTCGGCTCAGCCGTACACGGATTCCTTGCCGAAATGCTTGGTCAGCATGTAGTAGACCACCGCGCGATACTTGTTGCGCTCGGACCTGCCATAGGTCTCGATCACACTATCGATCGCAGACATGAGCTCCGGGCTGTCACTCATACCGAGCTTCTTGATGAGGAAGTTGTTCTTGACCGTCTCCAGCTCACCTTCCTGGGATCCCGCGACCGTAGAGGCATCGGCGTTGTAGATTGCCGGGCCACACCCGATCGTCACCTTGGTCAGCAAGTCCATATCAGGCGTCATGCCACATTTGTTCCGCAAATCATCCGCGTATTGCGCGATTAGGTCGTCTCTTTTTCCCATGGATAATTCTCCCACCTTTTTCTCGCTTCGGCCTTGGATCAGCCGGCAGCGAAAGCCTACGGCCTAATCCGCCCACTACAAAGGAAAAACTTAACAATTAATACTCTTCAAGTCAGCACAGGTAGTACGAGTTCTGGGGAGCGCAAAAGCAAACGGCGGCCCTCAGGGCCGCCGCTGCATAGCTCTGGAGGTGACTTCTTCGGATCAATACCGGTAATGTTCCGGCTTGAAAGGACCATCGGGTGCAACCCCGATGTAGTCGGCCTGTTCCTTGTCCAGCTGGGTCAGCTTCACACCAATGCGATCCAGATGCAGGCGTGCCACCTTTTCGTCCAGATGCTTGGGCAGGATGTGAACCGTGTTGTCGTAGGCCGCACCATTTGTCCAAAGCTCGATTTGCGCCAGAACCTGATTGGTGAAGCTGGCTGACATCACGAACGAGGGGTGACCGGTGGCGTTGCCAAGATTCAGCAGGCGGCCTTCGGAAAGCAGGATGATGCGGCTGCCCGAAGGCATCTCGATCATATCCACCTGCTCCTTGACGTTGGTCCACTTGTGGTTCTTAAGCGCGGCGACCTGAATTTCGTTGTCGAAATGGCCAATGTTGCCGACGATCGCCATGTCCTTCATCTCGCGCATGTGCTCGATGCG
>JABDPP010000400.1 GCA_013042765.1 Litoreibacter sp. | reverse complement strand
GGCATCGGTGGCTGCAAAGACCTCCGCGCAACTGATCACGCTTGATGGTGCCGGCCAGGGCCGGTTGACGGATTTAGTGGCTCAGCAGCCTTCCGAGTTTGAGACCGTACCGCGCAACTCCGACGATCTGGCCGCGTTCCTTTACACTTCCGGGACGACAGGGCGCTCCAAGGGCGCGATGCTCACGCAGGACAATCTGTTGTCGAACGCCCAGACGTTGAAAGAATACTGGCAGTTTGGCGATGAGGACGTCCTGCTTCACGCGCTGCCGATCTTCCACACACACGGTCTGTTCGTGGCCAGTAATACGGTGATCCTCGCAGGTGCTTCGATGATCTTCCTGCCGCGGTTCGATCTCGATCAGATGATTGCGAACATGCCCAAAGCGACGACGATGATGGGGGTCCCGACCTTCTATACCCGTCTTTTGAGCGATGATCGGTTCACGAAGAAGCTCACCGCGCATATGCGGCTCTTCGTGTCAGGCTCCGCGCCGCTTCTTGCGGAAACCCATGTCCAGTTCGAGGAGCGGACGGGTCACCGGATTCTCGAGCGTTACGGCATGACCGAAACCAACATGAGCACATCGAATCCATATGACGGGCAACGCCGTGCCGGGACGGTGGGCTTCCCGCTTCCGGGTGTCGAGTTGAAGATCACCGATCCTGAGACCGGCGTCTCCAAGCCTGCCGGTGAGATTGGCCAGATCGAGGTGCGTGGCCCGAACGTATTCAAAGGCTATTGGCAGATGCCGGAGAAGACCCGCGAGGAGTTGCGCGAGGACGGGTTTTTCATAACCGGTGATCTTGGTCGGATCGATGCCGATGGATATGTGCATATTGTCGGACGCAACAAGGACCTGATCATCTCTGGCGGCTACAACATCTACCCCAAGGAGATCGAGCTGGTTCTTGATGACCAGCCCGGTGTTCTGGAAAGCGCCGTGATCGGGGTGCCGCATCCTGATTTCGGCGAAACTGTTGTCGGCGTACTTGTGGCTGAGGCTGGCGCAGAGCCCGACTTGGATGCGATCTTGGAATCTGCTGGTGAGTCATTGGCGCGCTTCAAGCTTCCCCGTAAGCTGGTCGTTCTGCCGGAACTGCCGCGCAATGCGATGGCAAAGGTTCAGAAGAACGTGCTGCGCGACCAATTTGTGGATTTGTTCACAAGCTGAACGACGTCAACTGCGCGCCAGTTCGGCGCAGGCATCGTGGCGCGGGCAGCCCACCACATGATCGTTGACCATGCCGACGGCCTCCATGAAGGCATACACAATCGTCGGGCCACAGAAACGGAACCCCTGCGTCTTCAGATCCTTTGAAATCCGCTGGCTCAATGCAGTCTGGGTTGGGACGTCAGCCATGGTCTGAAAGCGGTTCTGCAGCGGTCTTCCATCCATGTAGTTCCACAGAAACTGGTCAAAGCCTTCTCGTTCCTCGATCGCGATCCACGCACGGGCATTGCCGATCGTGGCCTCGATTTTGCCCCTGTGCCTGACGATGCCGGGGTCCTGAAGGAGAGAAGCAACCTCTGCCTCGCCCCAGCCGGCGACGATCTGTGGGTCGAACTGGGCAAAGGCCTGCCTGAAGTTGTCGCGTTTTTTGAGGATCGTGATCCAGCTCAGACCAGCCTGAAATCCATCGAGAATCAGCTTTTCCCAGAGCGCGCGACTGTCATACTCGGGCACGCCCCACTCGGTGTCATGATACGCAACATAGATTTCATCCTGACCGCACCATGTGCACCTTTCGGACGTTTTTGTATTTTCTGCCAAAGCCTTACCTCCATGCGCGGATTTTAGGTGATTTAGAACAAAAGTGGAATATTAACCTGCATTTAAATGCTGTGCCCTAGCCAGAGCCACGGAAAATCGGAGGTTCCGAAGTGAGCTTTGATGCAGGAGCTATACCGGACAGCCCCTTGACGGCGGCGATCCAGCAGCGGGATGCGAACATCCTGCAGACGGTCCGAAACGCATTGCGCGACCGGAACGTGATGCTTGCCTATCAGCCCATTCATTGTTCAGGCGCGTGATATTTCCAAACCTGCGTTTTTCGAGGGGCTGATACGCGTGCTTGACGATACGGGCCGTATCGTCCCGGCCCATGAGTTCATCGGCGCGATCGAAACGCGTGAAGAGGGCCGCATCATTGATACGCTTGCCCTTGAGTACGGGCTGGCCGCGCTTGCTGCAAACCCCGCTATTCGACTGTCAGTGAACATGTCGGCGCGGTCTATTGGCTATCCGGCCTGGGAGCGCAATCTCGAAGCCGGGCTGGCGCGTGATCCCCGAATTGGTGAGCGGCTGATCCTCGAAATTACCGAATCTTCGGCCATGGCGATGCCCGATCTGGTTGTCGATTTCATGGCGCGTGGGCACCGGGCGGGCGTATCATTCGGTCTCGATGACTTTGGGGCGGGGTATACGGCCTTTCGGTACTTCAAGGATTTCTGCTTCGATATGGTCAAGATCGACGGCAGCTTCATCGAGGGGATAGACGAGGACCCGGACAATCAGGTGCTGACGGAGGCGCTCGTTTCGATTGCGCGTCAATTCGATATGGTCACGGTCGCCGAAGTTGTGGAGGATCGCGGTGAAGCGGAGTTCCTGATCTCCGCCGGGGTTGATTGCCTTCAGGGGTTTCTGTTCGGCGCACCCCGGGTGGCGCAACATATCACGATGGAAAACCAGAGCCGAAGTAGCTTTGGCACCTGACTGGAGCACCGGCGCCAGGGTAGTCTCTGCAATATCTGCAGCAGGCGGAAACGCGGTCTGACAGGCCCGGGCTGACGCGCCTGTTCCGCCGGTATTTCTTCCCAGTTTATACTTGGATTCCCGGAATTGGGTCCTTTGCCTGATTGCGACCCTGTGTCCGCGTTGTCTTAGTCACCTTCGGTTGTTAGACAACAATCAAGTTCAGCTGCCCCTCCCTCCGGTTGTTACCTTGCCGGTGCCAGATCTGTTTGAAAGGACCACGAATGACCAATGTTGTAATCGCCTCCGCCGCCAGAACCGCCGTAGGCAGTTTCCTGGGCTCGTTTACCAATACACCCGCCCATGACCTCGGCGCGACGGTGCTCGAAGCCGTTGTTTCCCGGGCCGGGATCGACAAATCGGAAGTCTCCGAAACGATCCTCGGTCAGGTTCTGACCGCAGGTCAGGGCCAGAACCCGGCGCGTCAGGCGCATATCAATGCAGGTCTTCCGATCGAGAGCGCAGCCTGGGGCATCAACCAGGTTTGTGGATCCGGTCTGCGGGCCGTGGCGCTGGGCGCCCAGCATGTGCAACTTGGCGATTCGAATATCGTCGTTGCCGGCGGTCAGGAAAACATGAGCATGAGCCCGCACGTGGCCAACCTGCGGGGCGGCCAGAAAATGGGCGACATGAAACATATCGACAGCATGATCCGCGATGGGCTGTGGGA
>JABDPP010000394.1 GCA_013042765.1 Litoreibacter sp. | reverse complement strand
CCCCTGGTTCGCGACGCGCTTGACTGCAGCATCTGCTGGATGGCGTCCCAACGGTCCGGATCAATGATCGGTTGGTGCTGCCCCTCATAGACCTTGCCCCGATGCCGGATGCGCCCGGCGTAGATCGGGTTCGTCAGAATGTGGTGGATGTGGCCCCGGTCGAAGAGGCCACCGCCTCGGATGGTGCCGTCGGTCAGTTCACGTCGCCGGCTGCGCAATCCGAGGCGATCAGCCTTGTCCTTCACCTTCCGGATCTTCCCAAGTTGCTCGTAGAGATCGTAGAGGATCCGGACGGTCTCCGCTTCTGCTCCGTTGATCCTCAGTGTTCTCCCGTCAGGGCTGTAGCCAAGCGGGACGTTCCCGC
The DNA here is from genome assembly GCA_013042765.1 of Litoreibacter sp. GTDB lineage: Bacteria > Pseudomonadota > Alphaproteobacteria > Rhodobacterales > Rhodobacteraceae > Litoreibacter. Next base: position 6,701 of record JABDPP010000394.1, on the reverse strand, counting down.
CCATCCAGAAACCCTTTTGCTTCGAGGCTGCGATCTTGTCCCGGATCCGCTCTGCTGTGACCTCACGTTCGAATTGTGCAAAGGACAGGAGCATATTGAGCGTCAGGCGCCCCATACTTGTTGCAGTATTGAATGACTGGGTGACCGAGACGAAGGAAGCTCCGGCCGCATCCAGCACGTCGACGATCTTCGCGAAGTCAGAAAGTGACCGGGTCAGCCGGTCGATCTTGTAGACCACGATCTGATCGACCTTGCAGGCCTGCACATCGTTCAGAAGCTGCTGCAGGGCCGGGCGCTCAAGGCTGCCGCCGGACAATCCTCCGTCGTCATAGGCCTCTGTAAGCATCACCCAGCCTTCGTGCTTCTGGCTGGCAATATAGGCGGCGCAGGCTTCACGCTGAGCATGAAGCGAGTTGAACTCCTGCTCCAGCCCGTCCTCGGAGCTCTTCCGGGTGTAGATGGCGCAGCGGGTCTTCTTCATGATGTGCCCCCTGCCCTGTCGACGAGACCGAAGAAGCGCGGGCCTGACCAGGTCGTGCCGGTGATGTGCTTCGCAATGGCCGACAGCGACGGCCAGTGGCGTCCGTCCATCCGGTAGCCCTTCGTCAGGACCTCAACCTGGTAAGTGCGTCCGTTCCATTCGCGAACGAGACGAGCCCCGGGCCGGGCGATCTGGCGGGTGCTTTCGGTGACCGCCCTGCCCTTTGCCACCTGTCTCAGCACACGACGCGTGGATGCAGGCAGACCGCCGTGCTCCTTACTTTGCGCCTCGTAGGCCAGTGCCTTCCGCAGGAAGGCAACAGACAGGTAGGGCGGCGGAGGAGATCCGAAGGCCTCCTCCCAGTCCTGCAGCGCCGTGGCCCGGTCCGGATCAGGCCTACCCGGCATTGGCCGGCTCCGGTGAACCCTTTGTCTCAAAGGCTGGCGGGCGGTTGTCTGCGCCCGCATCCGCCGCATTCGCCACGATCCGATATCGAATGGGCCGACCGCCCTCCTTCTCTGTCCGTACCGCGTAGCCCGCCTTCTTCAGCCCGGTGACGGCCGCACGTGTCGTATGGTTCTGCCAGCCGAACTTCTTGCTGATCGCCTCGACATCGGCGCCTGCCTTTGCCGAGAGCATCCGGATCAGTTGCGCCTTCTTTGTTTTGGGTCTCTTGGCCCGGCTCGTGGCGGGTCTCGTCTTAGTCATCATGTCCGTCTCCTCTACCTGGGTCAGGAGCACCTTGCCCCTGCTACCAGGCAGAGCCCGGAGATCCGGGCGGAGATCAGCGACTGCGTCGGAGACGTGAGGACACTACCGCTCTCCTGCCGGGCGAAGTCCAGTGGAAGGTAGGCGATCGATGGAACCATTCTTCTCGGTCGCGGATTATGCGGTTGACGTAGGCTCACGAAGGGCGGGAAGCGGACCTGTTGACGAGCTTGCACACCCTAAAGTTGGTCGACCCTCAAGCAAATATGTCGCTAATCCATTTATTTGGGATAGAAATGGGTGAGTATTATCGATGACAAAATGACAGAATGCCCAGTAGTTTTGGCATTTTGTCATTTCGTCATGCGGCACCTCGCTAAATTGGATTGAAATTTCCTGCCGCTAGAAGATAGCTGCGGTCGCGCGTTACCCGCGTACAAAATATCTTTCAGGAGGACCCACAATTTATGAACCAAGTGGCACCAGCTATGGACTGTTGAAAGCATGTATCCTGGCAAGGGTAATCGAATACCGCACAGGCGGATGAGCGGACGTTCGGACGAAGCGCCGCGAACGGCTGCTCCGAGCCCAAAGTGCCGAATGCTGCACCGTGCACGAACGAAGGCGAATGATCGAAAGCCGACATTAGAGGTTTGGACAGCGGCCCTGACGACCTTGAGCATGGTGATCTAATGCTGCAGTGCGGCCCATCGAACCCGCCATTCGCTGCGTATTCAAGATCCTTTTACTGCTCGAATTCACACAGTTATGGACAAAGCCGCTGTCGCGCGGCGAGGCTGTAATGGTAGCAGTTTCACATTACCAGCCATTCAGAGGAGGGGACGTGAGGTGTTTGATCGCCAACTAGCCCTTGTTGGGCGACGGAGATGCGGGACTGCAAAATCCGTACCTTCGCCTCAACCAGCCCCGTCAATAGAGATGAGGCCCTCGCGACTACTACCTCGCCAGGCGGCAGACGATCAGGATGCTGCTTTGGTTCTACGTTCGTGTAATGAGTTGATAGCCCGGCGATGTAACTGCTTTGACCGTCGTGATTGGTGCGGTGCCAATCCACGTGGTTCGCTCCATCACGAACAGGGCAACTCCGAGTTGGGCGTCGAGCAGATCCGCGTGATAGGCGTCGGCATTCTGAGCGTAGAACCGCAAATCCGCATGATCGTACGGACGGTTGAGCACCAGCCATTCATTGGCACTTTCGCATTGGAGGTCAACATTTGCTATCTCTGGAACGGTATCGGTGCAGACCCATCGATCCTCATAGATGTACGGTTGTCGGTCAGAAAGATGCAGAGCTTCGATGCGGAGCATATCCTTAGGTGCGGTCAGACCGAACGCCGCCATCACGTTCCGCGGTGACTTGGCTATTTCCCTGTTGATAAGCTGATAGCTGTAAACCTTTCCGGCGCTTTCAACTTCATGTCGCGTGACGGATATGTCGAACGTGGCGCGGGTCACGGGGTAGGAGCGAACATGCGTGCCGCCCTTGCGTCGCCTCTCGACGATGCCTTCCTCCGACAACTCGCGCATCGCACGCTGCACGGTGCTTCGCGCGCAACCCAGTTCCTGGGCAATGTCCTCGTCACGCGGGAGTTTGTCCCCCGGAGCATAGGAGCTGTCCAGAATCCGTTTGTGGATTTTATCATAAACGTCTTGCCAGGTAATCCGAACAGCCATTTTCAAATGTCGCTTCCCAGTTCTGTAATAACCTTCTTGTAATCGCGGACTATCCTCTCGCGGCTGGAATGGCGACCCTCCTTCACGATATGGCGTCCCGCGCTCCAGACATCCGTGATGCAATCCTGTCCATGACCGCCGAACACGGCCGTGTCCAACGCGGCATCGCCCTGCCTGTTGCATAGCCATTGGTTGTCTGTCTCTAGGCCAAGGATATCGGCAAGCATTCCCTCGGCCAAGACGCCGGAGGCGCGGCCCGCCGCCTGCGCGCCACCGACTGCGCCCTGCGCGATCAGCACACGCCCGGTTGAGTGCGATCCGGTTGCCAATGCTGCGCGGCTCCTGTCGCGCAGTCGTTGCGAATATTCGAGTGTCCGGAGTTCATCAAAAAGCGAGATATGAATGTTGGAATCAGAGCCGAACCCGATCTTTCCTGCTGCACCAAGATAGTCGGTTCCGTTGAAGATGCCGTCGCCCAGGTTCGATTCCGTGATCGGGCACAATCCCGCGACGGCACCGGACCGCGCTAGAGCAACGGTTTCCTCTGCGGTCATCTGCGTGCAATGGATTAGACACCAGCGTTGATCAACAACGTGATGGTCCAGGAGCCATTCGGTCGGGCGTGCTTTGAGATGGGCTTCGACCTCTTCAACTTCGGCTACTTGTTCGGCCAGATGCATGTGCACGGGTCCGTCGGGACACAGGGCGATGGCAGCGTTCAGGCCCGGCTCGTCAACGGCGCGCAGCGAATGTGGCGCGACGCCGATCCGGTAGTCGCCACTGGATTTGCGAATGGTCGCGGTTGCCCCTTCGTGGAGCCGTGCAAAGCGATCGGGGTCGTTGCTGAACCGGAGTTGCCCCCCTGCGAGAGCACGGCGATCACAGCCACCATATTGATACAGGACTGGCAGTAGTGTCAGGCCAATCCCCGCGGTCTCGGCGGCGGCCACGACACGATCGGACAGTTCCGCTAGATTGGCGTATGGAGAACCTGCGACCGCGTGATGCAGGTAGTGGAACTCGGCGACCGCAGCGTACCCGGCCTCCATCATCTCCATGAAGACAAGCGTTGCGATGGCTTCGATCTGGTCGGGGTTCAACTGGTCGAGGAAGCGATACATGAGCCTGCGCCAGGTCCAGAAGCTGTCTTTCGGGTCTGGCCCGCGCGCCTCGGTCAGTCCGGCCATGGCGCGCTGAAAAGCATGGCTGTGCACGTTGGCAGGTGCCGGCAACGCGATGTCGACGCGATGCCCCTCGTCCGCAGTTACAGGCCCGAGGTAGCCGATTCGTCCATTCGACGCGATGCCAATCTGAATATCCTGCTGCCAGCCGTTCTCGGTAAGTGCTTGCTTTGCCCTTATATATTCCATCGCAGCGACTCCATTGACATATAATGTATAATCTTATTAATATTAAGTACGCTCTTATTCAAGAGGATAACGGCCGTGCAACGCCTGATCAAAGAAGTCACTGTCGCTACGATGAACCCGGATAAGGGCGCCTACGGTCTGATCAAAAATGGAGCCATCGCCATTGACGACGGACTCATTCATTGGGTTGGACACCCGGACGATTGCCCGCCCCAAGTCGAGAGCTTTCAGCAGATCAGTTTCGGCGGCCGCCTTGTTACTCCGGCAATGATCGACTGTCACACCCATGTGGTTCATGGCGGAAACCGCGCCCGGGAATTCGAACTTCGACTGAACGGCGCAAGCTACGAAGAGGTCGCCCGTGCGGGCGGCGGGATCGTATCGACGGTTTCAGCCACGAGGGTGGCGAGCGAAACGGACCTCCTGACCGATGCCCTGATCCGGGTTGACGCCCTGATCGCCGAAGGGGTTTCAACGATCGAGATCAAGTCGGGCTATGGCCTGGACACCGATACGGAACTGAAAATGCTGCGGGTCGCGCGTGAGATCGGTCGCCAGCGTTCTGTCACAGTGGTGACCTCGTATCTGGGCGCGCACACCATCCCGGCGGACATGGACGCGGACGACTATATTGATGGCATCTGCATCCCGACGCTCGAAAAGGCTCATGCGCTTGGCCTTGTTGATGCCGTCGACGGTTTTTGCGAGAGCATCGCGTTCAACCCGGAGCAGATCGAGCGGGTCTTCCAAAAAGCGCAGACCCTCGGCTTGCCGGTCAAGCTTCACGCCGAACAGTTGAACAATCTGGGCGGCACGGCGCTGGCCACGCGGTATTGCGCACTGTCCGCCGATCACGTCGAATACGCCACGGACGACGACGCCAGACTGATGGCTGCCTCCGGGACTGTCGCCGTCCTGCTACCGGGCGCCTTCTATGCCCTGCGCGAGACGCAGGTGCCTCCCGTCGACGCCTTCCGGGCCCATGGCGTTCCAATGGCTGTCGGAACGGATTGGAACCCCGGCACCTCGCCGCTCGGCTCGCTGCTTCTAGCAATGAACATGGCCTGCACCCTGTTTCGGCTGACGCCCGAAGAGGCCCTGGCCGGCACGACCCATTACGCGGCGAACGCTCTGGGATTGACGGATCGTGGCATGATCCAACCGGGACTGCGCGCCGATTTGGCAATCTGGAACGTCAGAGAACCCGCAGAATTATCTTACCGGATTGGCGTCAACCCGCTTCATGCGCGCATGTTCGGAGGTCGGATATGACCATCACCCTGACTCCTGGCGCTACCACTTTGATCCAGCTCGAAGCGATCTGGCAGGGCAACGAGCCCGTGCGACTGGCCTCAGACGCCCGCCCGGCCATCGAGCGCGCCGCGGCACTCGTGATGGACGCGGCCACCGCGTCCGAGGCGGTCTACGGAGTCAACACAGGCTTCGGTAAACTGGCCTCGATGCGGATTTCGCCCACCGATAGCCGGACGCTGCAGCGCAACCTGATTCTGTCCCATTGCTGCGGCGTCGGCACGCCGCTCGATCCCGCGACAACGCGGCTGATGATGGCGCTGAAGCTGCTGTCGCTCGGGCGCGGTGCTTCGGGGGTGCGCTGGGAGATCTGCGCGCTGATCGAGGGAATGCTAGCGCAAAACGTGCTGCCGGTGATCCCTAGCCAGGGCTCGGTCGGCGCCTCGGGCGATCTGGCGCCGCTGGCTCACATGGCCGCTGTGATGATCGGCGAAGGACAGGCGACCTTCGGGGGACAGGTCGTTCCCGGTGCGGAGGCACTGAATCAAGCCGGGCTGAGCCCCGTCGTGCTGGGTCCCAAGGAGGGCCTGGCATTGATCAACGGCACGCAGCTCTCGACGGTCTGCGCCCTGACTGGCCTTTTCGAGGCCCGGACGCTGGTTCAGGAGGCCATCGTCACCTCGGCCCTTTCGACCGACGCGATCATGGGCTCGACCGCGCCATTGGACCCCGCGATCCACGCCCTGCGCGGCCATGCAGGTCAGATCGACGTAGCCCGCGAGATGTCGGCTCTGATGCAGGGAAGTGTTATCCGCGAGAGCCACCGGATAGCCGATACCCGGGTGCAGGACCCCTATTGCATCCGTTGCCAGCCGCAGGTAACCGGCGCGGCGCTGGACCTTCTGCGTTCGATCGGCCGCACACTGGAGATCGAGGCCAATGCCGTCACCGACAATCCTTTGGTCATCACGGAGACGGGCGCGATCCTGTCGGGCGGCAATTTCCACGCCGAACCCGTTGCCTTTGCCGCCGACATCATCGCCCTAGCGATCTCCGAGATCGGAGCCATCGCGCAGCGTCGCGTTGCCCTGATGGTTGATCCAACCCTGTCCTTCGACCTCCCCCCCTTTCTGACGCCAAACCCAGGCCTGAACTCGGGCCTGATGATCGCCGAGGTGACCACCGCGGCGCTGATG
>JABDPP010000391.1 GCA_013042765.1 Litoreibacter sp. | reverse complement strand
CATCAGCGCTGACAGCGATCCGGGTATGGTTGCGGTCGGACGCGAAGCCGCGGCGGCCGCCGGGCTGCCTGCGGATGTTGCACTGGAATGGCATGTCACGCCCATGGAAGAGCCCGTGGCCGATGCGGCCAGCGTGGATCTCTGCCTCTGCCTGCAGGGGCCGAACTTCGCGCAGGATCCCGCCGCGGGCATCGCGCAGATTTTTGCAGCCCTCAAGCCCGGTGGGCGTCTGGTGGCCAGTTTCTGGAACGAATACTCGACCAACAAGGGCCATTACGCCATTGGTCAGGCGCTGATCGCGCGTGGGATGAAGGCGGCCACCAAGCCGTTTTCGCTCGGCGATCCGGCGCTGGTGCGCGGAATGCTGGAGGCGGCAGGCTTCGAGATTGAGAAATTTGAGACCGATGTTGAGCGGATCCCGTTCCCGTCAGCACGGGCCTTTGTCGATGGCGTCGCAGCCGGTGCCCCGGCCACCCGGCATGCGCTCGCACAGCTGTCTGCGGATGATCTCGACGCTTTCGTGGAGGATGTTGCGCGCCAGCTTGAGCCCTACCGGGTCGGGGATGGGTTGGAGTTGCCAACCTCCTCACACATTGTGCTCGCGCGCCGCCCGGGCTGAGCCCCCAGACACTCCCAATACCCATTTGATATTGTGGTAGCCGGCAACCTCACTGTTGACCGGTTTAACCAATGCAGTACCATGAAAGCGGCATGGCGCGACCAGACGCCAGCCTAATCAGGGAGAAAATCGATGAAATCATTTGGGAAAATTGCGCTTTCGGCGCTTGCTGCGGCGTCTGTGTCGCTGAGTCTTTCCGGGCCTGTCTCGGCTCAGGCGCTGGATCTGCGCCTGTCGGTGGAGAGTACGCCGGGCGCTTCAACCCAGCAAATGCTGGCTGCGTTCCGCGACGCGCTCAAGGAAGAAATGGGAGATGGTGTAAACATCGACTATTTCGATAGCGGCACGCTTGGCGACGAGATCGTGCACATGCAGCAGGTCCGCACCGGACAGCTCGACGTGATCCCGATCGGGTCCGACGCCGTGCAGCTGGATTCCAAGTTCGCAGTCTTTGACATTCCGTTCCTCTTTTCCGATCGCGACCAGGTCGCTTCGGTCCTCGATGGGGACATGGGCGAAGAGCTGGACAAGTCCTTCCAGGAAAACGCCGGCCTGAAGATCCTTGGTTTCGGCGAGATCGGTTTCCGCAATATCACCAACAATGTCCGGCCCATCGTGACGCCGGCTGATCTTAAGGGCGTGAAACTGCGCACACCGGGCAGCAAAACCCGGATCATGTCGTTCCAGATGCTCGGTGCATCGCCGATCAAGATGAACATCGGCGAGGTTTACCTGGCGATGGAGCAAGGCGTGATCGACGGTCAGGAAAACCCGTTCGGCAACATCGCGAAATGGTCGTGGGACGAGGTGCAGAAATACATCTCCAAGTCCAAGCATGTCTACACCCCGATCACTTTCGTGATGAACCTCAACCGCTACAACAGCCTCACCGATGCACAGCGTGAAGCCGTCCATAAAGCTGCACGCACGGCTGTTCTGTCGAGCCGCCAGTATGGCGCGGACAATGACGCGAACCTTGAGGCTGTTATCCGCGAGCGCTCGCCGGACGTGCAGTTCAACGATATCGACTCTGCTTCCTTCCAGGCGGTGGCAAAGGAGATCGGCGCGGAAATCGGCAAGATTGCCGGAGAGGATTTCACTGCGAAATTCCTCGCTGCGGCCAGCAACTAATCTCCGACGCAACGATACAGGAAGGGCTGTCACCGGCCCTTCCTCATTTGCATTTCAGATAAAGAACCGCCCGCAAAAGGCGCGCGGTCATTACATCCAGAGATCCGGGCAGAGCAGACATGACAAATGAAGAAGACCGGCCCAAAGGCGATGAAGACGCCGGCGGGATTGCCGCGAAAATCGACGAAACGGCGCGGCGCATGGAGCTGAGCGATCCGGATGCAGACCTGCCGGTGGCGGATCGTATCATCAACCGGATTGTCGAGATTATCGGTGTCAGCGCACTGGTCGCCATGGTCGCGGTGATCTTTGCGAATGCGACCTCGCGCTACCTGCTGAACTACAGCTTTTCCTGGGCCGAGGAGATGGTCCAGATGTCGATGCCATGGCTTGCCATGACCGGGGTCTTCCTCTCCGTCCGGCGCGGCACGATGATCCGCATCGACTTCTTCTTCCAGAAAATACCCGCGCGCCTGCAGCCAACGGTTGCCTATGCCGGCTACGTGGTGAATGTCTGCGTACTCGCCTTCATGGCCTATGTATCGCTCGATTTTGTCCGGCTGTTCGGCGGCGACGTGGCACTCTATGTGCAGCTGCCGATGGGGGTTTCGACCTCTGCGCTGGTCTTCGGAACCGCCGGAGCGGCCATGGCCTACCTGGCCGAATTCTACCGCGAGTGGCACCAGCGCCAGAACCGCACCGGAGGCCTGACATGAGCGCGCTTGCCGGAGCCGGTGTATCGCTCCTTCTTCTTTGCGGGCTGCTGATCCTTCGAATTCCAATGCTCGTCGCAATCGCCGCCGCGATCTTCTTCAACTATTACTTCTCCGGCGCATGGATGCTGACCATGCCGCAAACGATGATGTCAGGCATCGGGCGCTTCGTTCTGATTGCGCTGCCGCTCTTCGTCCTTGCCGGTGGTTTGATGAATGCCGGCGGCATCTCAGGCCGCCTCTTTGAATTCGCCCGGGCGCTTGTGGGCTCTCTCCGGGGTGGTCTGGCGCATGTGAATGTCGTCACGAGCATGTTCTTTGGCGGCATGATCGGCTCCTCCACCGCCGATCTGGCTGGCACCGGCTCGATCGTCATCCCCGAGATGCGCAAGAATGGCTACCCGGCGGATTTCTCGGCCGCGCTCACCGCCTCCTCGGCGGGGATCGGGCCCATGATCCCGCCAAGCTCTCCGATGATCCTTTATTCCGCCGTCACGGGCGTATCCCTTGGCGCGCTCTTTCTTGCGGGTCTGATCCCGGGACTGTTGCTTGGCCTGACCCAGATGCTGATCGTCGCCTGGCTTGCCCGCAAACGCGGCTGGTTGCCCTATGCGGCCCTCTCGCTCGATGAGGTGGCCCGCACCGGCAAACGCGCGATCCTGTCCTTCGGGATGCCCATGATCATTGTCGGCGGGCTTGTGATCGGTGTCTTCACGCCGTCGGAGGCCGGCGCTTTCGCCGTCGTCTACGCGCTTTTGCTTGCGCTTTTCGTGCACCGGGCCATGAATTTCCGCGATCTCTACCGGGTGTTGGTCAACGCCGTCCAGATGAGCGGCGAACTTCTGATCATCGTGGGGCTGTCCTTTGCCCTCGGCGCCGGTCTGACCAACGCGCATGTTCCCGATTTCCTGGTGCGGATCATCGACCACGTGGTGATCTATGACAGCATGTATTTCCGGATCCTGGCGCTGGTCGTCCTCGCGATCCTCGCGGGCATGATCCTCGACCCGCTGATCCCGGTTCTTCTGCCGATCATTCTGCCCACGCTGATCGCCTATGATATTGACCTTGTCCATTTCGGCGTTCTGATGGTAATCGCCGTCGTGATTGGCCAGGTCACCCCGCCAATGGCAATTGCCCTGATCATTGCCGGCAAGATTGCGAATGTGGACCAGATCCGTGTCCTTGCCGCAAACACGCCGTTCTTCCTGGGAATTGTTGCCTTCCTGCTGATCGCGATTGCCGTACCGGGTCTCGCGACGTGGCTCCCAGACCTGATGCGAAATTAAGGAAAAGACATGCTCGACCAACCGACTTCCGCAAAACTCCCGATCCGTGATCGGATCGGTGTCGATTGTGGCCGAAAGCTCTCCGTAGAGGATGCTGTCGAATGGGCAGTGGCCAAAGAAGTCACCTATATCGACTGCCAGATCGATATCGCTCCCAATGCCCTGAAAAGCTTTGACGCCGCGCGCTGCGAGCCGATCCGCGAGCGCTGCGCTGAGACCGGCGTACAGCTTGGCCTCCACACGCTCTCTGCGGTCAACGTGGCCGAGTATTCGCCCTTTCTGGATGACGCCGTGGACGCCTATCTCAAGGCCTATATCGATGCCTGTGCGCTGCTCGATGCAAAATGGATCGTCGTGCATGCGGGCTACCACTTCACCGACGACGTCCGCGAGCGGATGGACGCCGGGCTGGAGCGGCTCAAGCGCATCACGGGATACGCCGAGGAAAAGGGTGCGAAACTACTCCTCGAGAATACCAACTGGGAGCCCGATCGCGCCGAGGTACACTACCTCGTTCACAACCTCGAGGAGACGAACTGGTATTTCGATCGCCTCAAATCTCCCAATCTCGGCTGGTCGTTCACCATCAATCACGCGACGCTGGTGCCGGAAGGCATCGCGGGCTTCATCGATGGCGGTCCATCGGGCCGGCTGGGTGAAGTGCGGATGGCCGACAACAACGGCGAGTATGAGCTGCACATGAAACCCGGAACCGGGATCATCGACTGGACCGACATGTTCCGCCGGATCGAAGCGACCGGCTTTTCCGGCCACTACATGAACGCGTTCGGATCGCTCGATGACATGCTCGAAGGGCGTGAATGGCAAGTGGACCAGTTCCCCACCGACGCAGGCTAAGGTTTCTGCTCGACGCTGATCTGGCCGCAGAGCGTAAATTCGAAAGGGAAGTCGCATGACTGCCGGGCCCTGCTCTCGTGCGGCATGCCGGCGATAATCCAACTTTCGATTAAAGCAATCTGATCATCCGGCAAAGGGCGACTGAGGAACGGCGTCCGGGGGATACTCTCACCACGCAATCGACGGATAAGTTCACTGCCTGCGGCGTTGCGGGGAGCAAGGACCCCACCACGCTCGCCGCCAGCAAGGACGGCATCATAATCGTCAAGCCGCAATCCCTTGGAAGCGCCGGTGACCTCCGAATGGCACATGATACAGCGCTTGTTGAAAATGGCGCTCACATCTGCCCAACTCGTAGCCGCCCCTCGCGGCCTCACCGCGCTTTTTGTAACAGGCTCATTCTGCAAAGCGCATCTGCGCGCTGTCGAAACCCCGCTGTCGGAGTCCAATGGGCCTCACGTAAGGCCGGTTGCCTGCCTCAAGGCCATCCGTAAAGCCGGGCGGGGTTGTCGACCAGGATCTGCTGGCGCAGACCCGCGTCACATCCCCATTCGGCAAGCTGGTCGAGAAGCGCGCCGTCATTTGGCATCACGCCTGCATGGCGCACATGGGGCCAGTCCGAGCCCCAAAGCAACCGCGACGGATTTGCTGAAATCAACGCCTGCGCCATGTCCGAGATGTCCGTGTAGGGGAGCCTGTCGCTGGTGCTGATCCGGTAGGGTCCGGTGAGCTTTACCCAAGTCTGGCCCTCTTCAAACGCCGCCAGGAACCGCTGAAAGCCCGGATCATCGACGCCTTTTCTCGCGTTGGTGTAGCCGAGATGACCGAACACGACAGGCACACGGGATTGGGCCAGAAGGGCACCGATATCCTCGAACATCTCGACATGTGCGAGAAACTCGATGTGCCAGCCAAGATCCGCGATGCGCGCGGTAAACGCCAAGGCCTCCTCGACGGACGGAAATGTCATGCCGCCGCTGTCGACGATATTGACGCGAATGCCGCGCGCGCCCGCATCGTGATACGCTTCAAGCTCCGCGTTGCTCACATCGGGCGCGACGGATACGATGGCCCGAAACCGCTCCGGATCCGCGCCTGACACCTGAAGCGTCGCCGCGTTGTCCTCGGCATAGACACTCGCCTGAACCACCACGGCCCTGTCAATTCCCAGAACGTCAGCGACGCGATCGTAGTCCGTGATTTCCAAAGGCGGCGGCGTGTAGCTCCGATCAGGCACGTAGCGATGCTCATGCCCGCGCGGAAAGATGTGGAAATGCGTGTCGCACGCCCCGGCTGGCATCTCGAACCGCGGTGCATGCGGGTTCGGGTCCGGGTGTGCGCAGAACGGTGTTTCGTGTTGTGTTCCGGTCATGCTTTGCTCCCTGCCTCGGGCGTGGGTTTGTTTGGCATCAAGCCTTCTCCTCCTCGCCGGGTTTCCCAGCCGCCGCCCACAGATCGGGCCGGCGCTCCTTCGTCAGCGCCTCCGACATCTCCTTGCGCCATTTGGCGATTTCGCCGTGATGGCCTGACATCAGCACATCGGGGATCTTGCGGCCTTTCCAGTCCGCCGGCCGCGTGTATTGCGGATGCTCCAGCAGCCCGTCGGAGAAACTCTCCTCCTCGGTCGAGGCGGCGTTGCCCAGCACCTCCGGGAGCAGACGCACAGTGGCATCTATCATGGCCTGTGCCGCGATCTCGCCGCCGGTCAGGACGAAATCGCCCAGTGAAACCTCTTCGATCTCGTATTCATCCAGAACGCGCTGATCGACGCCCTCGAACCGGCCGCACAGCAGGGTCATACCATCGGCCTGCGCCCAGCGGGCGGCCTTTGCCTGCGTGAACGGCTTGCCGCGTGGGCTGAGGTAAACCATCGGCCAGCGGGCGCGGTCCGCGGGCGTTCCCCGGGCCGCCATGTCAAGCGCCTTGCCCACGACATCGGCACGCAGCACCATGCCGGCCCCGCCGCCTGCGGGCGTGTCATCCACGTTGCGATGCTTGCCCTCGCCGAAGGGACGCAGGTCGATCGTCTCCAGCGCCCAAAGCCCTTCCTGCAGCGCCTTGCCGGTCAGCGAGGCGCCCAGAACGCCGGGGAAGGCTTCGGGAAAAAGCGTGATGATCTTCGCCGTCCATGCCCCTTTGAGTCGCGGCGTCTCTTCCATCAGGTCGCGCGGCTTCAGCGAGGCGCTGATTGACAGGCGGCCATGGGATTTCGTCGGGGTCGGTTTCGACATCTCGGCGGTCACTTTCCTTTGCGCGGGCGCGCGGGCGGTCCCGCTAGAATATCCCCTCGGGCGGGTCCGCGATGATGCGCCTGGCACCCAGATCGACGGTGGGTACCGCCTCGCGGGTGAAGGGCAGAAGGACTGAGCCCTTGAGGTCGGGGCCGCGCACCTCCAGCAGATCGCCAGCGCCGTGGTTGAGTACGGCGGCAACCTTGCCCAGAAGCGTGCCGCCTGTGTCCAGCACGTCGAGCCCGATCAGGTCGGCGTGGTAATATTCGTCATCGGGCAGGGTGGGCAGCAGTTCGCGGTCGGCATAGAGCTTCATGCCGCGCAGCTTGTCGGCTTCGTCCTTGAAACGGATACCCGACAAGCGCGCAGCAAAACCGTTCTTCACTGCGCGTGTGATCTTCACATTGTACTCGCGACCCTGCTCATCGAAGAGCGGGCTGTAGGTCGCGATATCCTCGGGATTGGCACAAAACGACTTCAGGCGAACCTCGCCTTTGACCCCAAACGACCCGGCAATGGCGCCGACAACGATGCGATCTTTGCTCATGTTCGGGGCACTCCTGTGCAGATATTCTGCGCGTTTTGCACGCCTCCAGAGGATTCACAGCGCATTTCGCTCAAGCTGCGCTCTATCTTGATGCCAGACCAGAAGGCCAGCGCGCACAGGATGAGAGTTATGCTGCGCCGGATCATCAGACCCGGTGGGCCACGCGCGTTCGCCTGTTACCGCCGTCCCGAATGCAGCGCAGGCCGCCGCCGGGGGCGGCCTGCGTTCTGTTCGGTCCGTGGGTCTCGACGACGCGCGGTTCCATACCAGCCGGGAGCGCAGATTACTCTGCGGTCTCTTCTGCAGCAGCTTCCTCGGCAGGAGCTTCCTCTGCCGGTGCTTCCTCTTCAGTCGGAGCAGCAGCGGCTTCCGCAGCAGCAGCGGCTTTCGCGGCTTTCTCTTCAGCGCGCTCCTGTGCTTTCTTGCCCGGCTCACCCTTCTGCAGGTTGGCGCGCTCTTTCTTCTCCAGAACGCCGGCAGCTTCCAGCATGCGGGAGATCCGGTCGGTCGGCTGGGCGCCTTGCGACAGCCAGTGCTGCACGCGCTCCATGTCCATCTTCACGCGCTCTTCGCTGTCCTTGGGCAGAAGCGGGTTGTAGGTGCCCAGCTTCTCGACATAGCGACCGTCGCGCGGCATACGGCTGTCAGCGGCCACGATGCGGTAGAAGGGACGTTTCTTCGAGCCGCCGCGGGCGAGACGAATTTTCATAGCCATGTGAGTTTCTCCTTTGAATGGCAGGACCGGCGGGGCCGGTTATTCCTTGATTTTCTTGTGGTTCTGGATGACTTCCCGAATGATGAAATTCAGGAAGGATTTAGCGAATTCGGGGTCGAGATCGGCACGTTTCGACAGGTCTTCAAGCCGCGCGATCTGCTTGGCCTCACGCGACGGGTCGGACGGCGGCAGATCGTATTCGGCCTTCAGCTTTCCAACCGCCTGCGTGTGCTTGAAGCGTTCGCCCAGCGTATAGACAAGGATCGCGTCGAGCCGGTCGATGCTGTCGCGGTGGTCTTTGAGAATTTCGGCGGCGCGGGTTACAGAGTCAGACATTTTGCCCCCAGACTGACGTGTACGAGGTTGTTGCAGATCGTGCTGAACGTCATTGCCATACGTCTTCCGCCCGGTGCGGGCCGGAGCGGGCGCAGGCGCGCGCTGTCAATTCTGATCACAGCTGCGGTCATTTCTTTTTCCCGAACCCGCTGAGGCCGGGGGGCAGGCCGCCCATGCCACCCATTCCGGGCATCCCGCCCATGCCGCCGGGCAACTTGCCGCCCAGTTGCTTCGCGGCGGCCTCCATTGCGGCGGGATCGTTCATGTCGGGCATGCCGCCCTTGCCGAACATCCCCTTCATGGCCTGCTTGAGCATGCCGCCTTTGCCCATCTTCTTCATCATGTCGCCCATCTGGCGCTGCATCTTCAGAAGCTTGTTGAGCTCGGACACTTCGAGCCCCGCGCCCTTGGCGATCCGCTTCTTGCGGGAGGCCTGAAGCAGTTGCGGGTTGGCGCGCTCGCGTTTTGTCATCGATTGGATCAGCGCGATCTGGCGCTTGAGCATCTTGTCGTCGAGGCCGGCTTCCTTGGCCTGACCTGCCATTTTCTTCATGCCGGGCATCATGCCCATCAGGCCTTCCATGCCGCCCATCTTGAGCATCTGTTCAAGCTGCATCCGCAGGTCGTTCATATTGAACTGGCCCTTGCGGAAGCGCTTCATCATGCGCTCGGCCTGCTCGGCTTCGATGGTTTCCTGTGCCTTTTCGACGAGGGAGACGATGTCGCCCATGCCGAGGATACGGCCCGCGATGCGCTCTGGCTCGAACGTTTCGAGCGCATCCATCTTCTCGCCCAGGCCGACGAACTTGATCGGCTTGCCGGTGACCGCGCGCATCGACAGCGCCGCACCGCCGCGTCCGTCGCCATCCATCCGCGTCAGGACGACGCCGGAGATGCCAATCTTTCCGTCGAACTCCTCGGCCACCTCGACGGCGACCTGACCGGTCAGCCCGTCCACGACCAGAAGCGTTTCGCGGGGGGAGACGACATCGCGGACGTCTTCCACCTCTTTCATCAGCACTTCGTCGATCTGCAAGCGCCCGGCAGTATCGAGCATGTAGACGTCATAGCCGCCCAGCGTGGCCTGCTGCTTGGCGCGCTTGGCAATATCGACGGGCCGCTCACCTTTCACGATAGGCAGCGTGTCGACGCCGATCTGATCGCCAAGGATCGCCAGCTGTTCCATCGCTGCGGGGCGGTTCACGTCGAGCGAGGCCATTAGCACCCGCTTGTTGTTTTTCTCGGTCAGGCGTTTCGCCAGCTTACCGGTCGTTGTCGTCTTACCGGAGCCCTGCAGGCCGACCATCAGGATCGGCGCGGGCGGATTGTCGATTTTCAACTCGCCCGGGGTCTCGTCGCCGCCTGCCAGAACATTTTGGAGCTCGTCATGGACGATCTTGATGACCTGCTGGCCGGGAGTGACGGACTTGGTGACGGCCTGTCCGGTCGCCTTCTCGGTCACGGCCTTCACGAAATCGCGGGCCACCGGCAGGGAGACGTCGGCCTCCAGCAGCGCCACGCGCACTTCACGCAGTGCGGTCTTTACATCATCCTCGGAGAGGGCACCCTGCTTGGTGAGCCTGTCAAAGACGCCGGAGAGGCGTTCGGATAGATTTTCAAACATGGCCCGCGGCTCCTTTTTCTCTCATCATGTCCGGTCATGTAAGATCGGACGGCTCAAACGACAAATGCCCGGCGTTCCCGACGGACAATGCCAAAACGCCCCCACGGGCGTAACACGCTGGTGGGGGGCGATCCCGGGTCTGCCCGGGACCGGAAGGCTGATGCTTCCGGATGTTGGGAGGCGTTTAAGCGCGGTGGCGGCCCGAGTCAAGACACCGTCAAGCCACCGTCAAGCGGCCGCCAGATCGCTGCGCCCGGGGAGGGGCGGGCGCAGCGTTGGGGCAAAGCCCGGCAAAGGGATCAGGCGGCGAGCGCCTCAATCTGCTGGTTCGCGCCCTGCAGTGCGGCGTCCGCGTCGATCGCCATCTGGTCGGCGGAAACGAAACTCACATCTGTGATGCCGATAAAGCCGAGGAAGTGGCGCATATAGGTCGTGGCGAAATCGATCTCGGATCCCGCCTTGGTCCCGCCCGACGCGACCGCGATGATCGCGCGTTTTCCGGTCAGAAGGCCCTCGGGGCCGTTTTCGGTGTATTTGAAGGTCAGGCCGGCGCGGGCCACCAGATCGATCCATGTCTTGACCGCGGCAGGAACCGAGAAGTTGTAGATCGGCAGGCCGATCACGATCGTATCGGCGGCCTTGAGTTCCTCCACCAGCGCGTCAGACGCTGCCAGGATGGCTTTCTGTGCGTCGGTACGTTCAGTGGCCGGGGTGAAGTTTGCGCTCACCCAATCCTCGGAGAGGACCGGGAACCCGGCGGAGATATCGCGGCGGATCACCTCTGTGCCGCCTTGGGAAAGCTGATCTGCGATCCGGGCGCTCAGATCACGCGTGACCGAACCGGTCTGGCGGGCAGAGCTGTCGATATGAAGAAGGGTCATCATCTGTATCCTTGCAGAATGTTTTAATTGCCAGACGTTTTATTCCCTGCGAATATAAACGCAATCTCCTACTTTAAACACAAACTGTGGACAGGTGCACAGACATGGATATCGACAACTGGGATGAATTCCGAACAGCCTATCAGGTTGCGCGACTGCGCACGGTCAGCGGCGCGGCGGAGGCGCTGGGCGTCCACCACGCAACTGTAATCCGTCATATCGACAGCCTCGAAGGCAAGCTCGGCGCGAAGCTCTTTCAGCGCCATGCCCGCGGCTACACCCCGACGGAGGCGGGCGAGGATCTCTTGCAGGTCGCCAGCGCGACCGAGGATCAGCTGACCCAGCTGGCCGGGCGCATCCACGGGCGCGGGGCTTCTGTCTCCGGCGAGCTGATCGTGACCTGCGTGCCGCAGATGTCGCTCCTGATGGCCAAGACCCTCACCAAGTACCAGATCGACCACCCCGATGTGCGGGCCGAGCTGATCGTGGACCTGCGCCCGCTGCGGCTGGAATATGGCGAGGCCCATGTTGCCCTGCGCGCCGGTGCGCCCGGCAACGACCTCGACAATATCGTGCAGGAGCTGGGCAAATTGCCGATGGGGCTCTTTGCGCATCGCGAATACATCGACCGCCACGGCCCGCTGAATGGCCTGAAGGACATCCCCAACCACCGCTTTGCCCGCGTTTCCAACCTCAATCCCCGCGCGCCGTTCATGAAATGGATCGGTGAGTACGTGCCGGAGGAGAACGTGGTCTACAAATGCTCCGACACCAACACCGTGCAGGACGCGGTGATGGCCGGGGCCGGGATCGGGTTCCTGCCCAGCTACCTCGGTCACGCCAATGCCGATATGGTCGAGGTGATGGAGCCGAACCCCGAATGGTTCTCGACCTTCTGGTGCGTCACCCATGTGGACCTGCACCGCACCGCGAAGGTCCATTCCTTCGTCACCTTCCTGAAAGAGGAAGCCAAGAGCTGGGCTGACCTGTGAGCGATGCCGGCCGCGGGCATCTCGCGATGCTCGCCTTCTCGGTGCTGGTTGCGGGCTCGTTCTCGCTGGGCACCATGGTCGCCAACGAGATCGCACCAGCCGCGATCAACTGGGCCCGCTTCGCAATTGCGGCCCTTGTGATCGGTGTAGCGGCACTGGCCACCACCGGCATGCCTCGCAGCGCCGCGCAAGCGCCGTGGCGCTACTTTGTTCTGGGCGGGCTCTTTGCGATCTATTTCGTGCTGATGTTCGAAGGCCTGAAAACCGCCCCCGCCGTCAGCGCCAGCGCGGTCTTTACTCTGACGCCCATCCTGTCGGGGATCGCGGGCTATGTGCTCTTGCGCCAGATCACCACGCCGTGGATGGCGCTGGCACTGGCGGTCGGTGCGGCAGGGGCGCTTTGGGTGATCTTTCGCGCCGATCTGGCGGCGCTGGCCCGGTTCGAGATCGGCCGCGGCGAGTTCATCTATTTCTGGGGCTGCGTGGCCCACGCGATCTACACGCCCATGGTGCGCAAGCTGAACCGCGGTGAGCCACCGGTCGTGTTCACCTTCGGCATGTTGCTGGCGGGTTTGTGCGTTCTGACCGTCTGGGGCTGGCAGGACATTCGCGCCACCGACTGGATGGCCCTGCGGCCACTGATCTGGATCGTCCTGCTTTATGTCGCCATCTGTGCCTCCGCGCTGACCTTCGTGCTCCTGCAATACGCAACCCTGCGTCTGCCCTCGGCCAAGGTTATGGCCTATACCTACCTGACACCGAGCTGGGTGATCCTGTGGGAGCTTGTGCTGGGCAACGGGTTGCCACCGGCCCTGACGGTCGGTGGGGTCGGCCTGACGGTGATCGCACTTCTGATGCTGATCCGGGAAGGGCCACGGGCAAAAGCCTAGTCGCTCAACTCCCGCTCAAGAAATTCTTCGAACGCGTCGAAATTCAGCGCTTCGAGCTGGCCGAAGCTCTCGATCCAGACCACCGCCTCGCGCATTGCCTGCGGCTCCAGCTTGCACCATTTCACGCGGCCGCGCTTTTCCTGGCTGATCAGGCCGGCACGGGTCAGGATCGCGAGATGCTTCGAGACCGCGGCCAGCGACATCTCGAACGGCTCGGCCACGTCGGTGACGGCCATGTCGTCCTCCAGCAGCATGGTCAGGATCTGACGGCGGGTACCGTCGCCCAGTGCTGCAAAAACCTGATCGAGCGTGCTTGTCATGCTCCTGTCTTGTGCGCTCGCGCCTTAATCGTCAACCAAATGGTTGAATGTGCCTTCGGTGCACCTCACGGGTGCGGCGAATTGGCCGCATCTGAAGAGACCCGTAATAATCTTTCAAAAACAAATAATTAGACATAGGTGGCCAGGGCGCAGCGGCCAATTGACTCTGAACGCCGCTCTTCCTATCAAGCTGTCAAAAGTCTGAGGTCCGATTTAATGCCTGAAGATCCGAAAAAAGAGCGTCTCGACGTGCTCGATACCCGGATAAAGGCGCTGAAGGAGACGCAAGCGCCCGAAGCGCGCGCAGACGAACATTATTCTCAGGCGCACATTGCCTGGCGGATGGTGATTGAACTTGTGGCCGGGCTCGCGCTCGGCTTTAGCATCGGATGGGGCCTCGACTGGCTCTTTGGCACAAAGCCAATTTTTCTGGTGCTGTTTATAATGATCGGCATGGCCGCAGGGGTGAACGTGATGCTCCGCACGGCCAAAGAAGTCGGTGAAGATCAGGCGGCGCATGCAGCCCGCACGAAGAAGAAGGACTGAGCGAAGTGGCCGACGAAGCAAAAGGCGCCGAAGAAGGCGGTCTCGTTTTTCAACCGATGGACCAGTTTATCGTGAAGCCGCTGATCGGCGACGGTCCTGTGGGCATGTTCACGATCACCAACGTGACGCTCTGGATGGCCCTGTGTGTTCTGTGCATCATCGGTCTTCTGGTTCTGGGCACCAGCCGCCGCGCCATCGTGCCGAGCCGCACCCAGTCGGTGGCAGAGCTTGCCTACGGCTTCATCTACAAGATGGTCGAAGACGTGAGCGGCAAGGACGGGGTAAGGTACTTCCCTTACATCATGACACTGTTCATGTTCATCGTGTTCTCGAACTTCCTCGGCCTGTTGCCAATGGCGTTCACCACCACATCCCACATCGCTGTGACGGCGGTTCTGGCCATGGGCGTGTTCCTGACCGTGACCATCCTCGGCTTCGTCAAGCACGGCTTTGGCTTCCTGAGCGTGTTCTGGATCAGCTCCGCACCGCTGGTGCTGCGCCCGGTCCTGGCGCTGATCGAAGTGATTTCCTACTTCGTCCGTCCGCTGAGCCACTCCATTCGTCTGGCCGGTAACATGATGGCCGGTCACGCGGTGATCAAAGTTTTCGCGGCCTTTGCCGCAGTGCTCGCTATTTCGCCCTTCTCGATCCTCGCGATCACGGCGATCTATGCGCTCGAGGTCCTGGTGTCCTTCATCCAGGCTTATGTTTTCGCAATTCTGACCTGCGTGTATCTGAAGGATGCGCTGCATCCGCACCACTAAGGTCTGAACACTAATCTAGCCAATTCCAACGTAAGGAGAATTCGACATGGAAGGCGATATCGTACAAATGGGTGCCTATGTAGGTGCAGGTCTGGCATGTACCGGTATGGGCGGTGCTGCTGTAGGCGTGGGCCACGTGGTAGGTAACTTCCTGTCCGGCGCTCTGCGCAACCCGTCGGCAGCTGCCGGCCAGACAGCAACGATGTTCATCGGTATTGCGTTCGCGGAAGCGCTGGGGATCTTCTCGTTCCTCGTTGCACTTCTGCTGATGTTTGCCGTCTAAGACGACTCTGACATCCTTACGGTCGGGCGGAGCGTTGGCGCTCCGTCCGGTGTAGCTAGGTACTTCGGAGGACGACATGGCAACAGAGCCAACAGGAGCAACCGAAGCCGCGGGCATGCCGCAGCTGGAGTTTTCCACATTTCCGAACCAGATCTTCTGGTTGGTGATCACGCTTGTCGTGATCTACTTCGTGCTGTCGCGTATCGCGCTGCCGCGGATCAGTGCCGTTCTGGCGGAACGCCAGGGCACAATTACCAATGACATCGCGGCTGCTGAGGATCTCAAGCAGAAGGCGGTCGACGCAGAAGAGGCTTACAACAAAGCTCTCATCGACGCCCGTGCCGAAGCCAATGAGATCGTCGAAAGCGCCAAGGCGGAGATCAAAGCCGATCTCAACAAAGCCATCGCAGTGGCCGATGCGGAGATCGCGGCGAAATCCGCCGAGTCCGAGAAGGTCATCGCGGGAATCCGGGACAGTGCCGCCGACAGTGCCGCCGAGGTCGCACGCGACATCGCCAAGGACATCGTTGCAGCGGTGTCCCCGGGCAAGATCGATGCGCGCTCCGTCACGGCTGCCGTCAACGCGAAGCTGAAAGGGTAAGGCCATGAAAAAACTCATCGCACTTGGCATCCTTGCCCCGGCCCCGGCGCTTGCCGCAGGAGACGTGTTCTTCTCCCTGCGCAACACGGATTTCGTGGTTCTGATCTCGTTCCTGCTGTTCGTCGGCGTGCTGGTCTACCTCAAGGTGCCCGGTCTGATCGGCGGCCTTCTGGACAAGCGGGCGGATAACATTCGCTCCGAGCTCGACGAAGCCAAGGCCCTGCGTGAAGAGGCGCAGACCATCCTTGCCAGCTACGAGCGCAAGCAGAAGGAAGTGGCCGAGCAGGCGGAGCGGATCATCGAAACCGCCAAGAAAGACGCTCAGATTGCGGCCGACGCGGCGAAACAGGATCTCAAGGAGTCCATCGCACGGCGCCTGCAGGCGGCGGACGAGCAGATCGAGTCGGCGCAAGCCGCAGCGGTCAAGGACATCCGCGATCGTGCTGTCTCTGCTGCAATCTCGGCTGCGGCTGAGGTTGTTGCTGCGAAGACCTCCGCGGCGGATCAGGGTAAGCTGATCGACGACGCGATCGGAGAGGTTGCAGCCAAGCTGCACTGATCTGGCACCACACTGAATTCAGGGCCCCGGTTTCGCGACCGGGGCCTTTTCTTTTTTTGCGTCGCGCGGACCGGCAAGGCCCCTTGCAGCGGGCCGGATTTTGGGGTTACCGAGACACATGGACATGACACAGGAACAGCGCGATCTCGCGTATGAAGTGGGCCGGTTCGTCCCCGGTGGGGCGGACTATCCAGCGCGCTGGCAAAGCGCCGCCGCAGATTTTCGGGCAGCGACGCCCTGTGAGCTGGATCTTCCCTACGGGGAGAACCCTCGGGCGCGCTATGATCTGTTTTTGCCGGAAGGCGCGTCACGGGGCCTGATGGTCTTCGTGCATGGTGGCTACTGGAAATCCCGCTGCAAGTCGGAATGGTCGCATTTCGCGGCTGGCGGTCTGGCACGAGGTTATAGCGTTGCCATTGTCGGCTATCCGCTCGCGCCCGAGGTCCGGATCAGTGAGATCACCGCCCATATTGCCGCTGCCATAGCGGCTGCGGCCGCCCGCGTGGCCGGCCCGATCGTTCTGGCGGGTCATTCGGCCGGCGGGCATCTGGCGGCGCGCATGGCGATGCCCGGCGTTCTGCCGCCCGAGTTGGCAGAGCGGCTCACCCGGGTGATGCCGATCTCCCCCCTGTCGGACCTGCGGCCGTTCCTCGATCTGGGCATGAACGCGGATCTGCGCCTCGATGCGGCGGAGGCCGGGGCGGAAAGCCCGGTTCTCGGAAAGCCCTTGGAGGGGGTTGGTGTCGTCGCGCTGGTGGGCAGCGAAGAGCGGCCGGTCTTTCTCGATCAGAACCGCTGGCTGGCGGAAGCATGGGGCTGCGACGAGGTCATCCTGCCGGGGCGGCATCATTTCGACGTGATTGACGGGTTGGCCGACCCGGACTCTGTCCTGATGCGGGCCTATCTCGGCGAGGACTAGGCCCGGCGGCCCTGTCGGGAGCCTCCGGCGAGGATATTTTTCGAGAAATGAAAGCGCCTTCAGGCGAAGCGGTCCTGCCAGGTGGGCAGCAGGTCGCCGGGGCTTGGTGTGGCTTCGAACACCGCACGGGCGATGGCGCGGCTCAGGCAGAGTGCTGCGGCGTGG
>JABDPP010000388.1 GCA_013042765.1 Litoreibacter sp. | reverse complement strand
CGGCGGAGCGCCAACCGATGAGCCAGCGCGCCCGGATTCTGACGGTCGCGCACAAAATCTCGACGATCCGAACCGCGCGTCCTTCTTCGATCTGTTCAACACCCGCGATGACCCGAACGTCACGCTTGAGGTCAACAAATACCTCTGGAACGCGTCGCTTGATGTGCTGAACTTCATGCCGGTCGAAGCGGCCGATCCGTTCACGGGCACAATCTCAATGGGCTACGGAACACCGCAGGGCGGCAACCGCAGCTATCGCGCGACGGTGTTCATCACCGACCCCGCCCTTGATGCGCGCTCGCTCAAAGTCTCGCTTCAGTCACGTAACGGTCGCGCTGTGGACCGTGAAACAGTGCGGGCGGTCGAAGATGCCATCCTGACGCGCGCCCGGCAGCTCCGTATTCGCGACACGAAACTCTAGACCCCGGCTTTCAGCCTCAGTATGAGAAGCGCCGGACACAATTGTCCGGCGTCTTTCGTTTAAGGAACACAAATGTCTCGCTACAACGCCCGCACCGTGGAACCGAAATGGCAAAAGGCCTGGGAGGACGCCCAGACGTTTCTGGCCACCCGCGACGAGAGCAAGCCGAAATACTACGTGCTTGAGATGTTCCCCTACCCTTCGGGTCGGATTCATATCGGGCATGTTCGTAACTACACGATGGGCGATGTGATCGCGCGCTACAAATCCTCCTGTGGGTTCAGCGTTCTGCACCCGATGGGCTGGGACGCGTTCGGCATGCCCGCGGAAAACGCGGCTATGGCCTCTGGCGGGCACCCGAAAGACTGGACCTATTCCAACATCGCGGACATGCGCGACCAGATGAAACCGCTTGGACTGTCGATCGACTGGAGCCGTGAATTCGCAACCTGCGATCCGGAATATTACGGCCAGCAGCAGGCCCTGTTCCTAGATATGCTGGAGGCCGGTCTGGTCTACCGCAAGAACGCCACCGTAAACTGGGACCCGGTCGACATGACGGTGCTGGCCAATGAGCAGGTCATCGACGGCAAGGGCTGGCGCTCGGGCGCACCGGTGGAACGCCGCGACCTGACGCAGTGGTTCTTCAAAATCTCCGATATGGCCGAAGAGCTCCTTGACGCTCTGGACGGGCTCGACAACTGGCCGGAGAAAGTGAAGCTGATGCAGGCCAACTGGATCGGCAAATCACGGGGTTTGCAGTTTTCGTTTGACCTGACGACCCCCTCTGTCGGCCACGACGAGATCGAGGTTTATACGACCCGTCCGGATACTTTGATGGGCGCGTCTTTCGTGGGCATCTCGCCCGATCATCCGCTGTCCAAGGCGCTCGAAGCCGAGAATGCCGAGCTTGCCGCCTTCAACGCGGAGATCCGCAAGAGCGGCACGTCGGAAGAAGCGCTGGAGAGGGCCGAGAAGCGCGGTTTCGATACCGGGATCAAGGTGAAGCATCCGCTCAACCCCGACTGGGAACTGCCGGTCTGGGTCGCGAATTTCATTCTGATGGACTACGGCACTGGTGCGATCTTTGCCTGTCCTGCCCATGACCAGCGCGACCTCGATTTCTGCCGCAAATACGACCTGCCGGTCATCGACACCTTCCTGGCGCTGGACAATCCGAAGCCCGTCGAGAACGAAGCCTTCGTTCCGCCTAAAACCGAGGTGGTAAAGTGGATCGACCATTTCGCCGGTCTGGATGAGGCCAACGGTCAGGAAGCCATCGACACGACCATCGATTTTGCCGAACAGCGGGGCTGGGGCAATGGCGTCACCAATTACCGCCTGCGCGACTGGGGTCTGAGCCGCCAACGCTACTGGGGATGCCCAATCCCCGTTGTGCATTGCAAGGCATGCGGCATCGTTCCGGAGAAAAAGGAAAACCTGCCCGTCGCCCTGCCCGATGACGTGAGTTTCGACATTCCAGGCAACCCACTGGACCGCCACCCGACCTGGCGCGACACACCTTGCCCCTCCTGCGGCAAGCCCGCCCGGCGCGAGACCGATACGATGGACACTTTCGTCGATTCATCGTGGTATTTCGCCCGTTTCACCGCGCCGCGGGCCGAGACGCCAACGGTGATGGAGGACGCAAAATACTGGATGAATGTCGACCAGTATATCGGCGGCATAGAACACGCGATTCTGCACCTGCTCTATTCGCGCTTCTTTGCCCGCGCGATGAAAATCACGGGCCACCTGCCCGAAACGGCGGTCGAGCCCTTCGATGCGCTGTTCACGCAAGGCATGGTCACGCATGAGATTTACCTGACACGCGACGAAAACGATCGTCCCGTCTACCATCTGCCCGAAGAGATCGAGCGCACCGATACCGGTGCACGTGTTATCGCGACTGGCGAGCCGGTGACGATCATCCCGTCGGCCAAAATGTCTAAATCGAAGAAGAACGTGGTCGATCCTGTCGATATCATTGACCAGTACGGCGCCGACACGGCACGTTGGTTCGTACTGAGCGACTCGCCGCCCGAGCGCGACGTCGAATGGACCGCCGCCGGCGCCGATGCGGCGTGGAAATTCCTTGGCCGGGTCTGGCGTCTGGCGGCTGACCTCGGAGACGGTGACGAT
This sequence comes from Litoreibacter sp., assembly GCA_013042765.1. Lineage (GTDB taxonomy): Bacteria > Pseudomonadota > Alphaproteobacteria > Rhodobacterales > Rhodobacteraceae > Litoreibacter. Next base: position 2,984 of record JABDPP010000388.1, on the reverse strand, counting down.
ACCAACGCGGCGCTTGAAAAAGCGACCGCGCAGGCGATCCACGAAGTGACGATGGGAATCGAAACTTTCGGCTTCAACAAATCCGTCGCCAAGCTTTACGAATTTGCCAACACGATCCAGAAATCCAAGGCTGGCCCCGGCGCCAAGCGCAAGGCGATCAAGGTTCTGGCCCAGTTAATGTCGCCCATGACCCCGCATCTGGCGGAAGAGGTCTGGGCCCATCTCGACGGCGAGGGCCTGATCGCGAACGCAGCCTGGCCCAAGGCAGATCCGGCACTTCTGGTCGACGACATGGTGACCTTGCCGATCCAGATCAACGGCAAGCGCCGCTCCGAATTGCAGGTCGCTAAGGATTTGCCGAAGGAAGAGGTTGAAAAGCTGGCCCTCGCGGACAAAGCTGTTCAAAAGGCGCTGGCGGGAGCTGCGCCCAAGAAGCTGATCATCGTGCCGGGCCGGATCATCAATGTCGTCATTTGACCGAAGAGTTTTCCTGATCTCTCTGGCCGCGCTTGCGGGCTGCGGCTTCGAGCCGGTTTACAAATCCGAAGGATCCGCGGACGGTCTGCGCGGCGCGATCCGGGTCAATCCGCCGACAACGCGCGATGAATATGCGCTCGTCTCCCGCCTTGAGGATCGTCTGGGGTTTGGCGAGGCCGCGCGATATGAGCTTCGTGTCTTGCTTCAAACGGAATCTGAAGGTCTGGCGATTTCGGGAACGAATGAGATCAGCCGGTATAATCTTTTGGGAACAGCATCTTACGCGTTGCGAGACCTGACGACGAACCAGATTGTTCTGACCGACAAGGTCAACAGCTTCACCTCCTATTCCGCCTCCGAGCAGCCCGTCGCCACCCTGACGGCCGAACGCGATGCGCAGGAACGGCTGATGGTGACGCTTGCCGACAAGATCACCTCGCAGCTCCTGCTCAATTCTGAACGGCTCTAGGCGATGAAGCTGAACGCAAGGGATGCGCGTGTTTTTTTTGCCAAGCCGGACCCGCGGCGGACGGGGCTCCTGATCTACGGCCCCGACGCGATGCGGATCGCCCTGCGACGTCAGGATGTCATCAGCGCGCTGATCGGCGAGGCCGGAGAGGAGGAGATGCGCCTGACACGAATCCCCGCTTCCGAGTTGCGCAAGGACCCAGTCCTGCTGGCGGATGCGATCAAGGCGCAAGGTTTTTTCCCCGGACACCGGGTGGCCTTCGTGGAAGACGCCGGAGATGGCCTTGCCAAGACAATTCAGGCTGCGCTTGAGGACTGGCAGGAAGGTGACGCAACGCTGGTGGTTACGGCCGGCCAGCTGACGCCCCGATCCGCGCTACGCAAGCTGTTCGAGGGACACAAGAATGCCTTTGCCGCAGCGATTTATGCAGATCCGCCCGGTCGGGACGAGATTCAGGACACGCTCACCAAGGCTGGCCTCAAGGATGTGACGGCGGATGCGATGGGCGATCTTCTGGATCTGGGCCGCGCTCTGGACCCCGGTGATTTCCGGCAGACGGTCGAAAAACTTAGCCTGTTCAAGTACCGCGATGCCGAGCCTGTAACCCCCGAGGATGTAGCGGCCTGTGCGCCCCTGACCAGCGAAGCGATTATCGACGACGCGCTTGATATCGTGGCCGAGGGGCGATCAGCAGAGGTCGGGCCGATTCTGACAAAACTGGAAGGGCAAGGCATTCAGGCTGTGCGCCTTTGCATTGGCGCGACCCAGCATTTCCGCAAGCTTCACACCGCCGCCAGCGATCCGAAGGGGCCGGAGGCAGGCCTCGCCCGGGCGCGACCCCCAGTGCCGTTCATGCGCAAGGACAGGATGGCGCGGCAGGCCCGCGCATGGGGCGTTCGCAAGCTTGAAGATGCTTTGCATCTTCTCACGGATACGGATTTGCAGTTGCGTTCCTCCCAACCCGTGCCGCAGATGGCGCTGATGGAGCGGGCCATGATCCGGTTGTCCATGATGAACCGGCAGTGAGCCTTCAGAACACGACCTTCAAGGAGATAGGGATATGTACAAAGTCATCGGAGCGGGCCGGAGCCGCGCGTTTCGCGTTTTGTGGATGCTGGAAGAACTCGGCCTCGACTATGAACACGACCCGGCCCTGCCGGGATCGGACGCGGCCCGCGCCCATAATCCGTCGGGCAAGATCCCCGCACTTCTCGAAGACGGAAATGCGCTGACCGATTCAACTGCGATCATCACTTATCTGGCCGACAAGCATGGCCGGTTCACCTCCCCTGCAGGCACAGTGGCGCGCGCACGGCAAGACGCGATAACCCATACAGTTCTGGACGAGTTCGACGCCGTCCTGTGGACAGCGGCCCGCCACAGTTTCATTCTGCCGGAGGAGAAGCGGCTTCCGGAGATCAAAGACAGCCTGAAATGGGAGCTGGCACGGTCCGAGGCGGCGCTGGCCCAGCGGATCGGGGACGCGCCCTTCGCAATGGGCGAGGAGATGACCGTACCCGACATCATCCTGACCCACTGCCTGAGTTGGGCGATAAACGCCAAGTTCGGGATCTCAGATCCGCGGCTCAGCGCCTATTTCGAGCGGATGAAGGCGCGCCCCGCGTTTCAGGCGGCATCGCAGAGTTAAGCCACGCAGCGGCGTGACGCCCGGCCCAGCGCCCGGTGGCAAAGCATGCACTGAGCAGGTAGCCACCGGTCGGCGCTTCCCAATCCAGCATTTCGCCGGCGACAAAAACCCCCGGTCGCGCTTTGAGCATCAGCCCCGAGTCGACCGCGTCCCAAGTGACCCCGCCAGCGGTGGAAATCGCCTCATCCATGTCTCGCACCCCGATATAGGGGATGCGAAGCCCCTTGATCAGGGCCGCAAGTTTGTCCGGTTCCATGGGAAGCGGACGCGCGAATTCCCGCAACAGCGCGATCTTCACAGGGTCTAACTTGACTGTTTTTCGCAAAAAATTCGCCTGACTCATCTTACCCTTCGGCCGGGAAAGCCGTTCGGCAAGCGTATCCTCATCGC